>JBCBHI010001094.1:0-2113 GCA_038525885.1 Bacteroidota bacterium | reverse complement strand
TCCTCTACTACCAGCAGATACTTGCTGTCTGCGCCTAGGTGCTGCAACAGTTTCAGCATGGCCTCCATCAGCATGGTTTTCTGCTGGTCAGGAGGAAGCTGCGATCCGGTTACGGTATCGTCTAGCGGGATGGACAACCAAGAGCAGAAGATGGGTAACAGGGTATCAATATCTGCTTCCAAATCAGTGAGGAATTCACGAATCCGCTGAATTTTGGAAGAGGTTTCATCAAGGTCCAGCATACCCAGGTACTTCTTCAGCATTTCGAAGAAGGGGTACAGGGCATTGTTTCTATGCTCAGGAAAACACCTTACTTCTTTTACGTTGGCCCCTTCGTTCCCTATTTGGCGCTTGGCCTCATGAATGAGTTTCGACTTACCTATCCCTGCCTGCCCGCGGACCAAGAGCGCTTGCCCATGGCCCATGTCTAGCTTGCGCCAGGTATCTAGCACTAGCTTCATCTCGGAGTCCCGGCCTATCATGGCGCGGTTGGCACTCCAGGGCCGCAAGAAGGATAGCGCTTCCGATTGCCGTTCTCCTTGCAGGAAATAGGTCATTTCGGGCTTGCCGTGCTTAGAAAGCTTTTTCTCTCCTGCTTCGTCAAACTCCAGGAAGGGGTCTAGCAAGGTCTTGGTGGTCTCACTTACCAGCACCTGGTCAGAGTCTGCCCGGTTCAGTAGTGAAAAGGCCGTGTTAGGGATATTCCCTTTTGGCACCGCATTTTTCTTCAGCAGTACCGTACCGCTGTGCATACCCATGCGTACATCCAGTTCCACACCGTGTTGCTGTAGCATCAGGGCACTACGCTTTTGGGCCTGGCTTATAAGTTCCAGTGCGGTACGGCCCGCAAACCGGGCGTCGTTTTCGCTCTTTTGTGGATAGCCAAAGTACACCGTAATAGTATCTGCCACAGAACCGGCCAGGTACCCCCCATAGCGGGTGGCTAGCTCGGTTGTGAGCGCCATTTGGTCTTCCTGTAGGGTATCCAGCACCTCCTCATCCAACTCCGCATCTTCCGTTACGGCCAGGCTCAGTTGAATGCTCAGCACGGTGATCTGCCGCTTTTCGCTTCTGGAAGTGGTATATCCCAAATCCGTAACGGAGGTCACATCGGCATCCGTAATCACCCGCTGGGGCATCTGAATTTGCCCTACCAGGGTTTGGAAGTTGATCCGGGTAAACTCCTCCGCAATCCGCTGGGCATCTGCCGAGCGATGGATAGGATTCTTCTCGAGTACATTGCGCAATAGCTTACCTAGGGGATGCTCGGCAATGGCTGAGGGCAACGGAACTTGGTTGGCACTCAGCTGTTGCTCAAACACCTCTCCTACTGATTCCCCACGCATTACGGGCGATCCAATCAGGCATTCTAGCAGGATCAATCCCCAAGCGTACAAGTCGGATTTGGTAGTAGGCGGCTCACCACGTAGCTGTTCCGGGGCGGAATACGCGGGCGTACCTAGCGTCTCCTTGGTAAGGGTGAGCATGGCGTAGTCTTTGGGCTGGAAACTGGCCGTGAAAGCCCCAATCCCAAAGTCCAATATCTTAGCATGGGACTTCAGCCCCGTTTTGGTCACCATGATGTTGGTCGGCTTCAAATCTCGGTGCACAATCCCTTGTGCGTGGGCCGCCGCCAAACCATCCAGTATCTGCCCCATGAGCTCCCCGGTTTCCACCGCAGAAAGCCCATTCTGCTCAATGATCATGTCCTTGAGCGTCTGCCCTTCTACATGCTCAAACACCGCATATAGCCGGTTATCTTCCGTGGTTCCTTTGTCGAGAAGTTTTACGATGTGTGGGTGATTCAGCTTAGCCCCTAGCTGGGTCTCTCGCTCAAACCGGGCTATCTGATGTTGTTTCTTTTCCTCAGGAGTTGTCTCATCAAATTTGAGGACTTTGATGGCAACTATTTGATCAGTGCTTAACTGCTTTGCTCGGTATACCAAACCGAAACCACCTTCGCCGATGATATCAAGGAGCTCGTAGTTGTCGAGTTTCATAAGGAATTAGACCATTAGGATTTTAGTACCAGACAGGAGTGTAGAGTATTCCAGGGCTAGGGCAATATAATGGGAGTAGGACCAATTGCCTAGTTACTTTCCAAAAACCAAAG
>JBCBHI010001093.1:0-2118 GCA_038525885.1 Bacteroidota bacterium | reverse complement strand
GAAAGTATAAAATTTTAGGCCTTGGACTAGTCTAAATTTATACATGACAATTAAGTAAATATATAATGGTCCAAATGACAGAAGTCTTATTTGAAAATCGAAGTATCACCTTATCCTGGGATACCCAAGGCCAGTTCCTCCATGTAGAGTGGAAGGGATATGCTGCCAGTGACGGGTACCGTGAAATTTTATTGAAGCAACTGGAGCTTACGCGTGAGAAACACGCTCGGCGTATTCTTTATGACTTAAGGAATATGGGGGTAGTGAGCCGGGAAAATCAAAATTATACCAATGAGGAATATTTCCCGGCAGTGGCCAGGGCTGGCAACAAAATAGCCGCCATTGTAGTACCTGAGAATATTTTTGGAGAGGTCTCTGTAAAGGCTATAATGGGTGAGCGGAATGAAGGCTTATTTATGTCAAAAATATTTGAATCAACAGATGAGGCCAGAGAATGGTTAGTAGAACAGTAAGCTCAAGTAGCCCCCAATCCAATCAGCGGATGGGGGCTCTTTGTTTTTAGGCGCTTTTGGGGAGCCTTTCCAGATAACCCACCTGGGTCTCATACCAGCGGTCAAACATATTGCTAAAGTTTTGGAACATGCGGTCTATGATTTCCCCAGCCAGTTCCAGTTCTGAAGCAGTCATGCCGTGTGCTGCTTCCAGTTCCGTTTTGCCGTCCTCTAGCCAGCTACCACTGGTGTGGTCATTCTCGGCGTCATAGTGCACCTTACCGAAAAACTCATACGTTTCCCACATTCCCATTTGCTCTACCAGCACCCGGATGCTTTCTGCATATACACTAAAGATGGCTTCAATCACCTCCAGCATAAGGAGCCGAAGCTGTGGGGTGTAGGCCATTCTTCCCAGGTGGATGGCATCATATACGGTCTCTCGGATCGCCCAATTTCTATCGCTCCATAGCTCAGCGAAAATCTGCCAATTGTCCTGTTCCAGAAAATTGCCAGGTATCTGAAGCCGATCCAAATCATTCAAAAACCATTGCCAGTGGCCATTATCCTCTTGGCAGTGTTCATTCACCATTTGTTGCACAGGATCCTGATCCTCCTCCCGCTGTAGGTCATACAGGATGTCCTTAAAACCCATGATGAAGAAAGTCATGTGGGGTATACTGCTCAGGCGAGCAATTTCAGGTAGGTCAGTGTTGCGCATCATTTTCGCAAAATCATGGTGCCATAGGTGGTTCCTCTTTGTTTTAACTTTTTCAAATAGCGTCATAATAGTGTGGGGTTATTTTATGATGTATCAAAATTCGCCACAACTACTTGCGCATGCTGACGGGAATAAATAAGCAGAGTACACTGTAAGGATTTTGCCAAACAAGGGTTGACCAAAGAAATTGCCGGGATGTTAGGAAACCGTCCAAATAGGGGATAAAAAAGGAAACATTTTGGTGATTTCTGGATTCTCGCCGTCTGTTTTATACCTTTCTGCTTTTCCTTTTACCTAGACTTTTTTCCATGAAAACTTACGACCATATCCTGCTGGGCACGGGACAGGCTACAGGCACTTTACTAGGACGTCTTATCCCTACCGGAGAATCTATTGCGGTAATAGAGGGCGGTAAAGTAGGAGGTAGCTGTGTAAATTATGGTTGTACTCCCACCAAAACTATGGTGGCAAGTGCCAAAGCCCTACACCAGGCGCGCCACGGAGATTTCTTTGGCTTTGAGACCGGAGAAATCATAGTCAACTATGCTCGAGTGCGTGAGCGGATGAATGAAATACGCAACGGTGGATCTGATGGCCTCACCAACTGGATGGAAGGTACCGATACCGTGGACCTGATCCGAGGATGGGGAGAGTTTTCAGGGCCTAAGACCCTGAGGGTAAACGGAGAGGAGATTACCGGAAAGAAAATCTATATCAATACGGGTACCCACCCGTTCGTGCCTCCGCCTAACACCAGTAGGTGCTCGGGTAGCTCCTCCAGGTCCAGCAAGCCTGCACTATCCAAATGGGGCACATCTTTAATACCGTCAATCGGAGGCACGAACGGGTGGGTACCCGTATTGATATAGATTTTCTTTCCGGCAATCTCCTTTCCGTTTACCCTCAGGGTCTTAGGCCCTGAAAACTCTCCCCATCCTCGGATCA
>JBCBHI010001092.1:0-2120 GCA_038525885.1 Bacteroidota bacterium | reverse complement strand
AAAGGCTCTGGATGTGCCCTTGGCAGTGATCCATAAAGAGCGGCTGAAGCCGAACCAAGTGTCTAATATGGAGGTAATAGGTGAGGTAAAAGGAGCCGACGTAGTGATTGTGGATGATTTGATTGATACGGCAGGTACTCTATGCAAGGCGGCAGATATGTTGATGCAGGAGGGAGCCGCTAGCGTACGAGCCTATATTACTCACGGGGTGCTTAGCGGGTCCGCCTACGAACGAATAGAAGCTTCTCCCTTAGAGAAACTCTACATTACCGATACCATCACGCTAGCACGTCCGTCAGACAAAATAGAGGTGATTTCTTGTGCCCCCCTTATTGCTGCGGCCATGCAACGCTTGATGACCGGGCAAAGCCTGAAAGAGCTGGCAGAGCCTGTCTAAGCTATGATAGGGGGGAAGCTCCCATATTTTACATCCGTCTGCGTAGCGCCACCACAATGTTGCGCCCCGGGGCACTAATGCCACTAGAGTAGGGGCGGTAGTGGGTATCCAGGATGTTTTCTACCGCTAGCTGTGCCGAAAGCCGATCGTTGATCAGGTAGTTGCCTCGCAAGTTGAGGGTAAGCCAGCCAATGCTACCCACCTCACCCGGAGGATAGAGGTGAGGCTTGTCCTGCTCACTGGGAGCCAGGTCTTCCCAGGCACGACCAAACTGAAAAGGCACAAAGAACTCGGCTCGCCAGCGGTCCTGCTGGTAGGCAGCGCTCAGCTGCCCAAAGGCCGGAGGGGTGTGGCGCAAGGGCACAAATCCGTCCAGGTCGTACCCATCCGTCCAGGTGAAGGAGCCCTTGGCGCTCAGATGCTTGCCAAACTGCACGGTAGCCATGGCACTCAAACCAAATATTCTGGCTTGGGCTGCATTCACGATGGCCTCTACTTGGCTTAGGGTGCCATCATAGATGATGCTGTCGCGCCCTTCCAAAGTAAACTCCCGCCGTACCATGGCATCCACGTACCAGGCATAGAATCCCGTCAGCTGTAGGTCCACTTTTTCGGAGGCGGTATAGCGCAAACCAAGCTCGGTGTTATAGACAAATTCCGGCCTTAGGCCTGGGTTGGGAACTACTACATTGCCCGGTTCACTGTCAAACACCTTCCCTATATCATCAATATTCGGGGCCCGGAATCCGGTGGAAAACAGCGCGTTGATCTGCCAGGTATCGCCCACTCGCTGGGCAAGCCCTACCGAGCCGTTGAGGGCCCCGGTACTGAGGGGGATGTTGTCCCAAGGGAAGTCAAAAAACTGCCCAGTAAATCTAGCGAGTAAGTCAACGTAGCTGTAGCGTAGGCCCGAAGTCAAAGTGCCCGTTTCCCAGGGGTGCCACTTATGGTTTAGGTAGGCTGCTAGCGTGCTGTACCGGCTTCCGCCGTCGGGGTATCGGGTACTCGTAGAGTCCGTTTCTCCGGTCTCGATGTTAGTCTGTATACCCGAGCTGGCAACGGTATTGGTCACCAACTCTGCTCCGTAAAACAAGTGGTGAGTTTCCGAAAGCACCTTGTCAAAGTCGATATTGAAGGAATACACTTGTACATCCTCCGCCCGGGATCTAAGGATAAGGCTTTCGAAACTGCGGTCGTTTCGGCTTTCTTGATAATCCTGAAATCCCAGGGCCACCTTCATTTCGTCATAGGCGGCCGTAGGTCGATAGTGGTAAAGTGTCAGGGCATTGAACCACCACGTTTGCGGCCCGTAGTACCACTCCGCACTGCGGGGAGTTCCGTTCCGTCTTTCTATCAGTCGGTCGTACCGCGGCACATCACCGGTGGTATTAAACAGCGATACCCCCCGTAGTTCCAGTCCATCGGCTAGCCGTACTTTGGCCTTAGAAAAACCACTGTAGGTATTGTAACCTGAGAATACTTGTACCGCCCCGTTTGGGTTTTGGAATATACTGTCGATCCCGTTGGTCCTTTGCACAAACCAATTGCGCTCTCCAAAGCGGTCAGGATCACCCAAGCCGTTGAGCCCAGTGCGTAGGTCATTGAAATCGGAATAGGTGCCGCCCACGATCCAGGAAAACTTTTTGGTTCGTAAGGCTAACTGTGCTGAACCTGTCAACTCTTGATTGGCAGAACTAAACCGGGTGAGTAAACCCGTGCGCCA
>JBCBHI010001091.1:0-2121 GCA_038525885.1 Bacteroidota bacterium | reverse complement strand
GACCGCGCGCTCAGAAGAAATTGACCGGGTATTGGGTCTGGAGGTCGGTGCGGATGATTACATGACTAAACCCTTCAGTGTTCGTGAATTTATAGCCCGGGTCAAGGCCATTTTTAGGCGCTCCAAATTGATGGCCGAGCAGCTCAACCAAAAAGAAGACCCCAAGCACCTGAGTTTCCCGGGGCTGACCATCGATATAGACAGGAGAAAGGTAATGGTAGGGGAGAAGAAGGCAGAGCTTTCTCCCAAGGAATTTGACCTGCTGGTACTCATGGCCTCCAATCCTGGCAAGAGCTACAACCGGCGGCGGCTGTTGAGTTTGATCTGGGGCGTAGAATTTGAAGGCTACGAGCACACCGTCAATTCTCATATTAACCGCCTGAGGGCCAAAATAGAACCCAGCATGGATACCCCCACCTTCATTCTTACTACCTGGGGAGTAGGGTATAAGTTTAACGAAGAACTAAACGACCTATGAGCCAGAAGACGGTTTCCTCCCGCTTGGTGACAAAGATCATGGTCACCTTTCTCTTGTTGCTATTGGTAGCAGGAGTAGGCTACGTTTTTATTACCTATCACTTCACTCAGAAATACTTCGAGGAGTCTACTCAGCGGCTCAATGCCGGAGTGGCACAGCATCTAATAGACCATCATTTTGTAGAGCAGCGCCCCTACCTGCCAAATGGTAGCGTAAACAAGGCCCTCTTCGGGGAAGTGATGGACGACATGATGGCCGTGAACCAGGGGATAGAGGTGTACCTGCTCAATGAAACCGGAGAGGTCCTCTATAGTGTAGTGCTGGATCATTCGGATACCGAGAAGCCACTTACGCAGCTAGATTTAGAGCCTATCTACACCTATATGGCTGGGGAGGGACAGGAGTTTGTGTTGGGCGATGATCCTAGAAATCCTGACCGCAAAAAGATATTCTCGGCTGCCTCCTTTGATGTGGACGGGCAGAAAGGCTTCATCTACATTATTCTGGGGGGGAAGCGTTTTGAAGAAGTTAACAGTAGCCTGGTAGGTAGCTACTTTTTAAAAATGGGTTTGGGCGCCTCGCTGGCTACCATCCTGTTTGCCGGACTCATCGGCATTTTGGCCATTTGGTACCTCACCCAAAATCTGCGAGAGATTATTGAGGTGGTTCGCCGATTCCAAGAAGGGGACATGTCGGCCCGGATTGAGAACTCCGAGCATAAAGACCTTTCCGTGCTTACGGACACCTTCAATCAGATGGCGGATACCCTGGTGGCCAATTTGGAAGAGTTGAAGTCTATTGAGTCCTTGCGGCGTGAGTTGATTGCCAACGTATCCCATGACTTAAGGACTCCGCTGGCGATTACGCGTGGGTATGTAGAAACGCTACAGATCAAAAAGGACTCCCTGACTGCAGAGGAGCACGATAAATACCTGAATGTGATCCGCAAGAGTGTGGAAAAGCTTTCGGGCCTTATTCAGCAATTGTTCGAGTACTCCAAGTTGGAGGCCAAGCAAATAGAACCGCAAAAGGAACCCTTTGCCATTGCTGACCTGGCCCACGATGTGGTAGCCAACTACCAGCAAATAGCCGAACAGAAGCAAATTCATCTGCAACTTTCCATTTCAGAAGGGTTACCCCTTGTATTTGCCGACATCGGGTTGGTAGAACGGGTAATTCAAAACCTGATGGACAATGCGCTGAAATTCACTCCTGAAGGGGGACAGGTAACCTTGGAGATGAAGGCAGATGAAAAGCAGGTGTATGTGGCCATTCAGGATACCGGACAGGGGATTCCGACAGCAGAGTTACCGCACATCTTTGAGCGATTCAAGAAAGCCCATGCTGCACAAAAAAGCTCCTTTGATGGGGCAGGCTTAGGGCTGGCTATCGCCAAGAAAATAATGGAGATTCATAACTCCACCATCAGCGTGAGGAGCAGGCCTAACGAAGGAACGAGGTTCCAGTTTTATCTGCCCTCGGTATCCCCGGCCTAAGTCAGGAAGGTGTACCCTATTGCGTGGTTTACCCCTCATGATAATTGGATTTTCCGTGCTATTTCTTGGCGCATTCACCACGGGTCCGACGGGTATCTGCGTTATGAAGATACCCGTCGGATTTCTATGATAAAAACAAGGGCTTAC
>JBCBHI010001090.1:0-2122 GCA_038525885.1 Bacteroidota bacterium | reverse complement strand
GCTTGCGAACATGAGAAAAGTGTTAAAAGCCACTGGGTACGTAGTAGGAAGCCTGGTGCTGATTGCAGTAGTATTGCTAGGCTACATCCTCATTGAGGATCGGCAGTACAGCGAATTTCTCCATAGTTCTACCCTTCCTGAAGAGAACCGGAAAGCCCTGCTGCTTACATGGAATGCAGAGGATTCTGATGCGTACTGGGCAGCCTATGAGCAGGAGATGATGCCCGTTTTGACGCAGCTCCACGGTGCTGGAGATATCTCCCTGGTGATTCCTCTAGAGCATCCGCCGTTACAGCACCCAGATCACCCAGCCACCTGGACACACGCTACCCTTATCTTACTAGAGAACCTGGGGCAAGGGGCTTTGCCGACTAGTGAGGTCCTGAATCAGGTACGTACCGGCCCACTAAGTGCCTACTTCTTTGCCGCAGACTTGTTGCGAATGCAACCTAACCTGGATATGATTTACCCAGTAAAAGATGGACTATCCCGGGAGTCCGCCATGCGGCATGTGGTGGAGTACGTATTTTCAGATCCTGTTCATCGGCAGCAGTATTACCAGGACCAGTACGTATGGTCAGGTCCCGCCATGCAAGAGCTACACCACCGTGATAAGATGGGGCGGTTTATGGGGTTTGAGGTGGAAACCCGATTGGCGGGCTCGCCGGGCCTTCCCGCCTGGGATCTGGTTCACCTGATAGGGTATACACCTTGGCAAACCGTAAAGTCCCTGCCCTTCTTCTACAGTATATGGAATGCCCATGCAGAAAGGGCTTTTGGTCCAGGGAATACCTTCGACACCAAGTTGGCCGAATGGGATAAAATTCGGCTAAACGTGAAGAGTTCGGCCATCCAGCACCATACCACTACCCTACAGGACACAAAGCATAGTAAGTAAGCTATCAAGACCTAAGACCGCCTTGGTACATTACCCCCTGATCTTTAGTTTTTCCTCATTACGTAGGTTTTACTCCTCACCGCGTAGGCTTCCCCCTTACGGCATCGGCTAGCTTGGTGCTTGTTCGTGGATGGCTGTGGGTCCAGGCCCCGGGTTTTCCGACGGACCCTACTTTTTGCACATCATAATCCTAATGCTGAAATGCTCCCAGAGGAGCCTCGCTACCTATGCCTGGTGGTAGCGGAAAACACCATCGCTTATGGAATTGAGCATACGCAATTTATCGAAGCAATATCCCAATGGGGTGCGAGCCCTGAACGACGTGACCCTCACCCTGGGTAAAGGTATGTTTGGCTTGTTGGGCCAAAACGGCGCGGGCAAGTCTACGCTGATGCGTACGATTGCCACCTTGCAAGACCCGGATACCGGGAGCGTCCACTTTGGAAATATCGATGTACTGAATAACCCTGCCGAGCTGCGCCGGGTACTGGGCTATCTGCCGCAGGAGTTTGGCGTGTACCCCAACGTATCGGCCGAGGAACTGCTGCTGCACATTGCTGATATGAAGGGCATCACGCAAAGTGGCGAGCGCAAGGATCAGGTAGAAGCACTTTTAGCCCGCGTAAACCTATACGACGTACGCAATAAGCGCTTGGATAGCTACTCGGGCGGTATGAAACAACGCTTTGGCATCGCCCAGGCACTGCTAGCCAATCCACAATTGATCATCGTAGATGAACCTACGGCAGGGCTGGACCCTATGGAGAGGAACCGCTTTTACAACCTGCTTTCAGAATTGGGCGAAGATGCCGTGGTGATCCTGAGTACCCACATTGTAGAAGATGTGAGCACGCTGTGCCACACTATGGCGGTATTGGGCCAGGGAGAGGTGCTATACCAAGGCACCCCGGATGCGCTTGAAAATTCCCTGGCGGGTCGTGTATACGAGGCTCCCGTTGACAAGGAAGAGCTAGAAGGCTTAACCAAAGAGTTTGCCGTGATCTCCCACCGTTTTTACGCGGGGCGTATGCTGGTAACCATAATAAGTGAGGATACCCCTCCCGGACGATTTTCTGGCAAAGTCCCCAATCTGGAAGACGCCTACTTTCACCTGCTGTATCAGCAGAAAAATGCTGTACTCGCATGATTAGCAGCATCTTACGCTTTGAGCTGAAGCAGCGGTTTACGCAACGTACTACCCTGCTGATCGTGCTGGCCTTGGTG
>JBCBHI010001089.1:0-2125 GCA_038525885.1 Bacteroidota bacterium | reverse complement strand
TGGATGAATTTCAGCAACAAGATCTCACCACGGTCTTTGAACACGATGGCTCGTCCACGGAAATGAACGTACGCCTTCACCTTTGAACCTTCTTTGAGAAAGTTCTCCGCGTGCTTCAACTTGAAGTTGAAATCGTGGTCATCCGTATTGGGACCAAACCGGATTTCCTTTACTACTGTTTTAGCGGCATTGGCCTTGATCTCCTTTTGCTTCTTCTTCTGTTCGTATTTGAACTTCGAATAATCGATGATCTTACAAACAGGAGGATCTGCCTTGGGAGAAATCTCCACCAAGTCCAAGCTCTGGTCCTGCGCCATTTGCAGGGCCTTCTGGATAGGATATACTCCCACCTCTACGTTTTCACCCACTACGCGTACTTCACGCACCCGAATCTTATCATTGACTCGGTAGGGTTCTTCCACCCTACGCTGGGGCGGTCGTTTGCCTTTAGGTCTTCTAATCGTTACAGAAGTTTAGTTGAACATTCGCTGCCAAAACAAAGTCGCAAATATCGAAACAATTTCGCGACTATGCTATAGGCATCTATAATTATCTTATAATTTATGCATCTACAGGTACTCGTCCCATGCTGGCTTTACTTTCTTTCGAAAACCAAAGCTGGAATTCATCCAGAGTCATTACCCCCACATCGCCTTCACCGTGCTTCCGTACCGAAACCTTGTTTTCGGCTACCTCTTTCTCTCCAACAATCAGCATCACAGGAATCTTACGGACTTCTGAATCACGAATCTTTCTTCCTACTTTTTCATCGCGGTCATCTACAAAGCCACGAATATCTTCTTCCTCAAGGGTTCGGTACACCGAATGGGCATAATCATTGAACCGCTCAGAAATAGGCAGAATGGAAATCTGATCTGGGGAAAGCCAAAGGGGGAAGTTTCCTCCGGTGTTTTCTATCAGAATAGAGATGAAACGCTCCATGGAACCAAAAGGTGCCCGGTGAATCATCACAGGCTGATGTTTTTCATTATCAGCCCCTACGTACTCTAATTCAAAGCGCTCGGGCAGGTTATAATCTACCTGTACGGTCCCCAACTGCCAACTCCGTCCCAAAGCGTCTTTCACCATGAAATCCAACTTGGGGCCATAAAAGGCCGCCTCGCCCTTCTCTTCTACGGTTTTCAAACCCTTCTCAGCTGCGGCCTCACGGATTTGCTGTTCCGCATGCAACCACTGCTCTTTGGTACCGATATACTTGGAACTATTCTCAGGATCATGCAAGGATACCTGAGCACTAAAGTCCTGAAAGCCCAGCGATCTAAATACATAAAGTATTAAGTCGATCACTTTTTTGAATTCGTCTTTTACCTGATCTGGGCGGCAGAAAATGTGCGCGTCGTCCTGAGTAAAGCCCCGTACCCGGGTAAGGCCGTGCAGTTCTCCACTCTGCTCATAACGGTAAACAGTACCAAATTCTGCATAGCGCACCGGAAGATCCCGGTAGCTTCTAGGGCGTGCTTTGTAAATCTCACAGTGGTGAGGGCAGTTCATTGGCTTTAGCAAGTACTCCTCACCCTCCTCAGGCGTGGTGATAGGCTGAAAGCTGTCCTCTCCATATTTTTCATAATGGCCTGAGGTGACATACAACTGCTTGCTGCCAATATGTGGGGTTACCACTGGGTCATACCCCGCACGCATCTGTGCTTTTTTCAAGAAGTTCTCTAACCGATCACGCAACAAGGCACCTTTTGGCATCCACAAAGGCAAGCCCTTCCCTACTTTCTCACTGAAGGTAAACAAGTCCAGTTCTTGTCCAAGCTTCCGGTGGTCGCGCCGCTTGGCCTCTTCCACTTGCTCCAGGTATTCGGTAAGCTCACCTGCCTTAGGGAAGGTAATCGCATTTACCCGTGTGAGCTGTGGCTTATCCATCTGGCCCAACCAGTAGGCACCTGCCACATTCAGAAGCTTGATTGCTTTGATAAAGCCGGTATTGGGTATATGAGGCCCCCGACATAGATCGGTAAACTCACCCTGGGTGTAGAAGGTAATGTCTCCATCCTCTAACCGATCTAGCAGTTCCAGTTTGTACTGGTCGTCTTTCTCTTGATAATACCTATGTACGGAAGGATATCTCCAAAGCGGATGCCATCAAGTATTATCAAGA
>JBCBHI010001088.1:0-2134 GCA_038525885.1 Bacteroidota bacterium | reverse complement strand
GGCAACCGCTTCAATATTTTCCTTGATGATTCTATCATAATCGCCCATACATCATTCATTATCTGCATAATCTACAGAATCCATGACAGATATCCTGATGATGGCAGGGTTTCAGCTGGGATGGTATAAGCGACTGAAAATGCCAAATAATAGTAGAGGATCAATTCAGAAATCTGGAGTATAATATTCCCAAGCGGTCAAAAAAGAGGAACACAGAGGACTCTGAAAAGACTCAGAGTGCTCAAAGATTTTTAAACCAACACTCTGATAACCGTGTGCATACTCTTTCCTCTTTCCACCTACGCAAACTTGCGCCTCCGCAAAAGCTTCAGCGGCGCGCGGACGGTCGACAAGTGCGTTAAAAAGACATGGATGGATTAATCTATCCAAATTGAACTTACAAATAGAACCTAGTCTCAACTTTTCCTCTTGACCTCTAGTATAGGGGGTTGATTTTGCCCAACTATCTTACACTTTTTAGTTTACTATAAATCGCTGAGTGACAAATGTTTGTTGGGAGTAAAGAGTTTACAAATAATTAATCTAACAATTCCGTAACAGAATAAGCTATTCCGGCCAACCAGAATAAGTCATAAAATTCCTCGCTTCATACAATTCTATTGATGGCAAGGGCCTAAAAAGAACACAAAGAGCTTTTCCGCAATCTGGTTAAATATCCGTGCATGGATTGGCACTATGTCAAGGTACCTGGTGAGGTTATCCCAATGTGTACGTTCACGGTTTTTTAATTAGGTCCAAGGCCGCCAACGTGCAATTTTCGCGGCGCAAACAATTAGTACTTTATCAAGTCAGTAATGCCGCCTTGTTCTGTCCACATGTGGGGGGTCAAGGTGTTTTTTTATTGCCTTTCTGATTCTTGACTACGATGAATGGTCTTTTTTCTTCGATAAACAGGGGTTCTTCAATGTTTAAATGGACACCATTTGCCGGAAAATCAGACCAGAGCTCATAATAACAGTTTTAGACTGAAGCCAAGTAACACTCTGATATTTTGAACTATTTATAGGTAAAGTAAAATATTAACACAGTTCTAGCCATGAAAAACTACACTACCCTGCTAAGGTTCTCATTGGTCTTGGTAGCCTTATTGGGGTTCTGTCTACCTAAAGCCCAGGCTCAAAGTCCTGGGCTTCGTGATGTAACGCTCACGGACGATTGTAGCGGTACGGTACAGATGAAGTTTCTGTATTACCGGGATGCATGGGCGGGTATTCGTTGTGCGGCCATCAACTATAACCGGAAACTGGACGATGCGCACATTTTTGCCATTGTGGGTGGTACCCGCTACAATCTGGCTCGCATAGATTGGGCTGGTTCGAGTGGAGGAAACTACTGGGCTGATGATCAGGTGAGCTGTAAAGGTGGGGGTATCCGTTTTTACCACGAATCCGGCTATTCGTTTACCAACCATTCTAAAAACAGAGAGGGCGGTGGATGTTGGAGCGGTGCTAGCAACTGTAAGGCGATGTACGTCACCGTCACCTTTAGGATACCTCAGTTCATGTTTGGTCGCACCATCAACTTTGGCATGGACGGTAAGTGGGATGGCGGCAACTTTTCGAACCAGAACCACTTCATTTCCATGCCTGCCATTCCTACACCAAGTGGCATGCGGACTACCAGCGAATGTGATCAGGTGCGGCTGGACTGGAGCTTGCCTACCAAAAATTGCGGCTCGGCTACTCAATACCAAATTCGGAGAAATGGAACTACCATCATTGCCAGCGGCTTGAGCCAGTCTACTGACTCTTATACTGACTCCCGCCCAGTACATGATGAATATGAGTATGAAATACGGGCCAAGCATAGTGCCTCGGCCGGTACCTTTTATTCGCCATGGCAAACCATAGTAAGAGGTTCGCCGCGTAAACCAGTAGAAACGCCGGCCAACGTGCGGGTGGACCAGGATAACTGCGAAGACACGGAAAGCAACTTAGCCCTGAATCTGGAATGGACGGTAGATGCTACCAACTTACCCTCTGAATTTAAGGTATACCGAAGTACGGGCAGTACCTTCTCTGAAAGCCTGCCCAATACTACCGTAAATCGTGATAGGAGCTGGTTTGTAGATGATGGTTCACAACTAGGGGCGTTGGAATTTGACCGTACCTAC
>JBCBHI010001087.1:0-2134 GCA_038525885.1 Bacteroidota bacterium | reverse complement strand
CCTTCGTCGCAAACGTATTTTACCTTTCTACGAATGCTATGGGTTCTAACGCAACGGCAGCCTGGCGTGCACACCGCCGTGGAGCTTACTTCGCGAACCCTTGCTATACTCAGATTCACCCTACTTGTATCCCCGTATCCGGTGACCATCAGTCCAAACTGACCCTGATGTCGGAGTCGCTGCGGAACGATGGCCGGGTTTGGGTACCCAAATCACAAGAGGACGCCGAGGCTATCCGTAAGGGCAACAAGAAAGCCACCGATATTCCTGAGGATGCACGCGACTACTATTTGGAGCGCAGATACCCTGCTTTTGGTAACCTGGTACCCCGCGATGTGGCCTCTCGGAATGCTAAATACGTATGCGACGAAGGTCGTGGCGTAGCCCCTAGTGGTTTGGCGGTATACCTTGATTTTGCGGATGCAATCAAGCGGGACGGACAGAAGCTGATTGAAGGGAAATATGGCAACCTCTTTGCCATGTATGAGAAGATCACCGGGGATAACCCTTACGAGGTGCCCATGAAGATTTTCCCTGCGGTACACTATACGATGGGCGGCTTGTGGGTAGACTATAACCTGATGACTAACATCGAGGGATTGTACGCCACAGGCGAGTCCAATTTCTCTGATCACGGCGCTAACCGTCTGGGAGCTTCTGCTCTTATGCAAGGTCTGGCCGATGGATACTTTGTGTTGCCCTACACCATCGGCAACTACCTGGCTACCATGCCTTATGACAAGGTATCTACGGATCACGAGGCCTTTAAGTTAGCTGAGGCTGAGGTGAAGGAGCGGATTCAGAAGTTGCTTTCTATCAAAGGAAAACGGACGGTAGAAAGTCTGCACAAGGAGTTGGGCAAAGTAGTATGGGACTACTGCGGGATGAGCCGGAACGCCGAAGGCCTGGAGCAGGCGCTGGACAAGGTGAAGGCACTTCGCGAAGAGTTCTGGACAAATATCAACGTGCTGGGCGGTGAGAATGAGCTGAATATGGAGCTGGAAAAGGCCATGCGCGTATCTGACTTCCTGGAGCTTGCTGAGCTTATGATGGTGGATGCCCGCAACCGCGATGAGTCCTGCGGGGGTCACTTCCGCGAGGAACATGCTACCGAGGAAGGTGAAGCCCAACGGGATGACGAGAATTTTGCCTATGTAGCCGCTTGGGAATGGACTGGAGTGGGCAATACTCCTACCCTGCACAAGGAAGACCTTGAATTTGAGAATGTTAAACTGACACAACGGAGCTATAAATAATATGAAACTTACGCTTAAAGTTTGGAGACAAAAGGGACCTAACGATAAGGGTGGGTTCAAAGCTTACAGCTTGGACAAGGTGTCTAAAGACTCTAGCTTCCTGGAGATGATGGACCAGTTGAATGACCAACTGGTGACGGGTGGCGAGGAAGCAGTGCACTTTGATCATGACTGCCGCGAAGGTATCTGTGGCATGTGCTCCATGTACATCAACGGCCGGCCACACGGGCCTATGGAGCAAACCACCACTTGCCAGCTACACATGCGTAGCTTCAGTGATGGAGAGACCATTACCATTGAGCCTTGGCGTGCTTCTGCATTCCCTGTAGTGAAGGATTTGGTAGTAGACCGGTCTTCTTTCGACCGCATCATCCAAGCCGGAGGATATGTGTCGGTAGGTACTGGGGGTGTACCCGATGCGAATGAAATTCCCATCCCTAAGAAGATTGCCGATGAGGCGTTCAATGCGGCTACGTGTATTGGGTGTGGGGCCTGTGTAGCGGCTTGTAAAAATGCCTCGGCTATGTTGTTTACTTCCGCTAAGGTTTCCCAGTTGGCGATGTTGCCACAGGGGCAGGTAGAGCGTAAAGAGCGTGCGCTGAACATGGTAGCGCAAATGGATTCAGAAGGATTTGGTGCTTGTACTAACACGGGTGCCTGCGCGGCAGAATGCCCGGTGGGCATTGATTTGACGAACATTGCGCGGCTTAACCGCGAGTACTTTGGTGCTTCGGTAAGCTCTGAGGAATAATAGTAGGCTTCTCTCCTACTTACAAAAGCCCTGCCTTACGGTGGGGCTTTTTGTTTGGGACCAGATAGTCAAACCCCAAAATAAAACCGCCCTGAGCAACGGGTATCTGCTGAGGGCGGAGTGAATC
>JBCBHI010001086.1:0-2146 GCA_038525885.1 Bacteroidota bacterium | reverse complement strand
AAACGAACTTTCTTCGTTTGGGGATGCATATATGGGGGATCGCTTCTTTTAATCCCCAAACGAAGAAAGTTCGTTTGAAAAACATAAAACACTCCCCTTTAGCTCAGTTGGTTAGAGCGGCTGACTGTTAATCAGTAGGTCCTTGGTTCGAGCCCAAGAAGGGGAGCAAGTTTAAAAGCCATCCAATCGGATGGCTTTTTTATTGCCATTCACCAAGCACACCACCACCAAAAGCCCCTGTAGGACCAACCTGAAGTCACGGGAGTAAAATCTCATCCAGGCATACAAAGGGCGCACCGAGACCAGGCAATTTAGCCCCTTACTTTAGTACAGATCATAGATGTCAGTGGTGAAGAAGCGCCATCGGCACGGCATAGGAAAGAGCCTTGTTTCAAAAAAAGCATGATTAAAGTTTCTCACCAGACTTAAAGACCCATCCAGTTTGACTACCTGCCCCACCCCTAGAAATAAAAAGGCATAAAAAAACCCTCCCCACACAAGGCAGGAAGGGAAAAAAGAGGGAGGAAGATGGGGTTCGAACCCACGGCCTCTGGTGCCACAAACCAGCGCTCTAACCGACTGAGCTACAACCTCCGTGTAAAATTGGATGGCAAAGATAGAACTATCCTTTTTTACAAGCAATAGTCTTTGCCCTAGAAATTCAACTCTCTTGAGGAGGATCCCAAAGACCCAGTGGTACCAGCTCCAGCACATGCCCAAAAGGATCCTCGAAATACACACTTTCTCGCCCACCCGGCCAGGCCTGCGTATGCGTAACGGCAATCTCCAGCTCCGCCAGTTTACCCAACCACTCCGCATAATCTGTAACCTCAAAGGCCAAATGCTGCTTGCCATGGGCATAATGCGGCGGCAAAGTGGTTTCCTTAGCCGTTACTTCAGGAATGAAACAAAGCAACACCGTGGCGCCAGCTCTAAAGAAGATATGCCGACCCTTTACCTTACTTATCACAGGCAAGCCCAACTTACCCCGATAAAAGCTCTCCGCCCGATCAAGATCCGGGATATAGAGGCTTACTTCTTTGATATGAGAAATCGTCATGCCCTAAGCTGCCCAATTCCACACAAAAAAGCGAAGCTTTTTCACTACTCCACCACAGGCAGGCTCATCACTTAACACCCCACCTACTTTTGACCTTTCCTAGGCGAGTTTTCATAATTCGGCTACCTTTGCCCCACATTTGAGGCAACCCCTTTCTGCAAACACACATCATGGCCGATCGGTATCAACAACGAGGCGTTTCCGCCACCAAAGACGACGTACACAAAGCAATTGCCAACCTGGACAAAGGCCTCTTTCCGAAGGCTTTCTGCAAAATTGTACCCGACCTGCTAGCCGGAGACGATGAGTGGTGCACCATCATGCATGCAGACGGCGCTGGCACCAAGTCTTCGCTGGCCTACATGTACTGGAAACAAACGGGCGACCTATCGGTATGGAAGGGCATTGCCCAGGATGCCCTCATCATGAACGTGGACGATCTCCTCTGTGTAGGCGCTACGGACAACATCCTGGTGAGCAGCACCATTGGCCGCAATCAAAAGAATGTACCAGGCGAGGTTATTTCCGCCATCATCCAGGGCACTGAGGAAGTTCTACAAACCCTGCGTGACCACGGCATGGGCATTTACTCCACTGGCGGCGAAACAGCCGATGTGGGGGATTTGGTACGCACCATCATCGTAGACTCTACGGTAACCACCCGTATGCGGCGCGATCAGGTCATTTCCAACGATCGCATACAGGCCGGAGACGTTATTGTGGGGCTAGCCAGCTACGGCCAGGCCAGCTATGAAGAGGAATACAACGGAGGCATGGGCTCCAACGGGCTTACCTCTGCCCGCCACGATGTTTTTGACCGGGAATACGCCCTTAAATTCCCCGAAAGCTACGACAAGAACGTACCCGAGGAACTCGTATACAGTGGCTCCAAATTGCTTACCGACCCGGTAGAAGGGGCACCGCTCAATGCCGGCAAGCTCGTCCTTTCGCCCACCCGCACCTACGCCCCCGTCATGAAAGCCTTGTTTTCGGAGATCCAGGAACACATCCACGGGCTGGTACATTGCAGCGGAGGTGCCCAAACCAAGGTATTGCACTTCGTAGATAACCTTCACATCATCAAGG
>JBCBHI010001085.1:0-2146 GCA_038525885.1 Bacteroidota bacterium | reverse complement strand
GGTTTTTACCCAGGCTTTTTGTTTTTTAGACAAAACCACGCTTAGCATTCTGTTGCACATCCTCATGAAGAAGTTCTACATAGGCGGCATTATCCTAGTCATTTTGGTGCTTTTGTGGAGTACTTATCATGCTGACCTGCCAATAGAATTACTCAAGCAAAAATACGCCGATTCTTCATCGCAATTCTTCGAATTTGAGGGAATGCAAGTGCCTTATCGCGATCAAGGGGAGGGAGTTCCTTTGTATTTGCTGCATGGGACGGGTGCATCACTGCACACTTGGGACGTCTGGACAGAAAAATTTTTGCAGGCAGGGTATCGGGTTATCCGGGTGGACTTGCCAGCCTACGGCCTTACCGGTCCGCACCCTGATGGAGACTATAGCCCAACCATGTACCTAAGCATGCTAGAGGCTCTCCGAGGCCATGTGCAAGCCGATAGTTTGGTCATCGTGGGAAATAGCTTTGGGGGCTTTTTGTCCTGGCAGTACGCCATCAGCTATCCAGAGCAGGTACAGAAAATGGTGCTGATTGATCCCTCTGGAGCTCCCCGGCCCGAGGAAACCGACCGCAATCCTCCTTTGATTGTACGGTTGGCCCGTACCAAGGGCGTGGGCGAGGTCCTTTCCAAGTTTACCCCCCGGTCCATTATTGAGGGCAACTTGAAGCAGGTATACCATAATGACTCGCTCATTGCGGAGGAAACGATTGACCGCTACCACGAAATGAGTTTGCGCGAAGGCAATCGCCAGGCCTTTATTGACCGGGTAAGGAACCCCTACCGAGCCGGCGGCTGGGAACAATTGCCGTCATTAACCCTGCCTACTTTGATCCTCTGGGGAGAGCACGACGAGTGGATCCCCGTCAGGGATGCTGAGGCCTTTCATCAGGCTATTCCGAGTAGCCGCGTGGTTATATTCCCACACTTGGGCCATGTACCGATGGAAGAAGACCCACTAGGAACTGTAGGGGAGGTTCTGTCGTTCATTAGCGAGTAGTTTTCGTATTCTTACATTCATGATATCAGGCTTTTCAATTACTACTTTGTTGGTCATTGTCAACTTAGTAGCTACTCTGTATGCGTGGCGAAACCCGCAGATCCAGCAGAGTTGGATGCTCAACCCCTACCAGATTCAGCATCGCAGGCAGTACTACCGGTTTATCACTTCAGGGTTTATACATGCCAACTGGGCCCACTTGCTGTTCAATATGATTGCCCTATGGTCCTTTGGTGAGGCCGTTGAGTTCTACTTCGGTGAGCTGTTCGGTTCCGCCGGTTCCATCTACTTTTTGGTGATGTACTTTATGGCCCTGGTTATTTCTGATTTACCTACCTTTTGGAAATACCGGGATATCCCCAACTACAACGCCCTGGGGGCTTCGGGTGCTGTATCGGCAGTGGTATTTGCTTCCGTCTTTTTCAATCCTTGGAGCCAGGTTCTCATCCTGTTTATTCCCATGCCCGGCATCATTATGGCAGTCCTGTACCTGATCTATTCCTATACAGGGTCCAGAAGGCAGTTTGGTGACAACATCAACCACGATGCCCACCTTTTTGGGGCATTGTTCGGATGGCTCTTCGTCATAGTGCTGGAACCGGATATGCTCCTCTATTTTTTGGAGACCTTGATGGAGCCAGAGATCTTTTAAAGATCAGACCGAAAGGCCGTTTACTGAATCCATCTGTGGTAAACGAAGCTCACTTCGCGCCCAGGGAGTGTAGCTCCCTTACTTTAGGAAAGGTATTTTGGAGGTTGGTGTGGTAGCAATGAAGTGGTACGGTGTATAGAGAGTTGAGGTAGGTCCCGTTTTAAAATCCTGGGTGAGAGTAATAAAACAGCACCCCGGCTATCCCAAAGGTGGAGCCGGGATGATGTGCTAGGAGGTACGTTTTGGCCAAATATTATACCTCTTGATTCTTTTCATCTTCTCGCTTATGGTAGAAATAAGCTGCGATAAGGCCTAGACCACCAAACAAAAGAGACATAGAGAAATAGACTACCAGTTCGTTGAGCGGGGTAGTTACTTCTAGTATGTTGCCGAGTAGTAAACCAATAGCAACACCGATAAACAGGAAGGGGGCCCTAAGATCTCCCCGGCGGCGCTGGGCCGTAAACAAGCTAGGATCCACTCCTTTATCTATCATG
>JBCBHI010001084.1:0-2149 GCA_038525885.1 Bacteroidota bacterium | reverse complement strand
GTTGGGCATTCCAATAGTCTTTGGAGGCCTGCAGGCTCAGTATGGGGCACAAGCCGCCACTTAGGAGTTGATATTGGTCTGGAAGTGACTCATTGAGCAGTGCGAACTCATTGGTAAAGGTGGCGGCGGACTCCTGAAACAAAGCAGGAAAACCGGTAGGTAGGAAGCGAATGCCCAGGTAATCGAAAGTGGTGCCCAAGTCGTACTCTATGAACTGGGTGGAAAATCCGGTGACAAAAATATCTGCAGGGCGGCTTTGCTCTACTAGGACGTCGACACAACCGTCAGAAACTACCCGGTAAAGAAAAGGTGCGGCTAGGGGTTGGGTGGTTTGCAGCCGCCAGTAGCAAAATACATAGGGGCGTAGCTCATCGGCGGGTTCAGCCTCGGTGTATTGCACCGGGGTATCAACCAAGTACTCAATGCTAGGTTGGTAGGGGCGAAAGTATTCGCGGATGCGATGCATATCCGGGGTGGTGCTAGGAGCTTAGGAAGCTCAAAATATACTTGGGTTTGTGGAGCCCTACAAACTGCTTTCGGAAACTCAACTGTGTGCGCGGCAACGTGAAACGCCTTACCTATGCCAAAGTAATGGGTTTTATGGGGTTGGTATTATACTGCTGTTTTACCGAGGATGGCATCAAGAGGAGTGGTGATGCCTGACAGGGTTGTGTCCCATCTAAGGAAAGAATTCTTATGAGTGCCGCTAGGCGCTATTTCTGAAATTTAAACCAAGTATGCTGAGGTCCGGTGGCGCCACGTTGGCTGCGGCTCTTCGGCTTGAAAGTCATTTCATCTAAATAAATCCTAAAGGACGACTTCTGGCTGCCCCAGGCATTATTTGGAAGCTGGAAGCTTCCTAATGATCCAATAGTTCCAAGCCTGTGCGTCCCAGCAGAAAGCTTGCAACAGGGGAGCTTGTCCCGGTATGTCCTTTGGATTAGCAATTTCCACCCACCTAACTCCCCTTTCACAACCACCGAACCAGAAACGTGTATGTAGCTAAGTCTCTACAAACGACGAAGTACATAATTGGCTGGAGGTGAGACTATCGCAGTGCCAGTGGTCTGACGACTTCGAGTCGTCTGACCACTAAGAACTGTGTAAAATGTGGTGAGTACCACTAGCAAATGGAACAACAGTGCCCCCCATAAAAAACGGAGGCTAAACTTGTGCCGTGGCTCCATCTTTATTCCCCAATCACAGCGTTGATCCAGTCCATGGCGGTGGATACGCGCGTGTAAATGCTGATGTCGCCGTAGTCCCCATCGCGCCAGTTGGGTACCGGGGCATCGGCACCGCCAGACAGCACGCCCGCTACTTCCCATTGGGTACCGTTGCGCACAAACAATGGGCCGCCACTATCGCCCTGTACGGTTCCTGCCTCAAACTCGATGGCTACGGCTTCGCTGGTACCATCGCCCAGGATGACCTCATCGGTGGTCACGTCATCATCGCCTAGGGAATTGACAAACCCGTCCAGGTCATCGAAGTCGAAGGCCAACAGGCCACCTGGGTAGGTGGTTCCATTCACGCTGGTATTCAGCCCGCCCACAATGCGGTCCAGGTGGTTGGCCAGGGCGTGCTTGCGAGAATACAGGTCGCGGTCCTGGCCCTCAGTTTCGGAATAGTCACCAAAGCCTGCGCCGTACACCAAGCTGCCCAGCTCTTCGGTGCCCGCGGTATGGAGTGGGGCAGGGGTAATATTGGTCACAGCTTGGGAAAGCCGCACCAGGCATAGGTCGTTGGCATCCGCATAGTCCTGATCCCCGTTGAGCCAGGTAGGGTGCATCACGATCTCGGCCACGGTATACACCTGATTGCTAGTGTTAGGATCATTGCCAAAGGTAACCTGGATGCCGCTGGTAGGGGCCACGTCGTTTTGCTCCTGAGCGTCGTAGAAATTGTGTCCGGCGGTGAGAATCCACTCTTCGGTTATCAAAGTGCCAGAGGCTACGTACTGGGCATCATCGCTTCCGTCCAAGCTATAGCCGAAAAACACCACGGTGGAAAAATCAGGGCGGCTGGCATCACTGCTGGCAGCCAGGGCCTCATAGTCGGCCAGTGATTTGTCATGTCGGATACCGAAGAGTGGATTCTCACCGCCGGACACAATTTCTACGATGCTCAGGAGCAAAACGACGTGGCC
>JBCBHI010001083.1:0-2152 GCA_038525885.1 Bacteroidota bacterium | reverse complement strand
TCGTGCTATCGCCGAAAAGGCGCTGTCTCAGAGTTTGGGGCACCCTACCTTGATTGCCCTTTCACACACTATTGATGCGGGCAAGAATGAATATTATCAGGCCTTGCACACAAACAGCCTCCGGATGGAGGTGACACCTTGGTTACAATATTGGTCCAAACTCGTACGTCAAGCACAACAGTATACTCAAAAGCTGATTGATTTTCTGATCGAGAAAACCAAGTTTTATGATCAGTTTTCCCAACAGCTCAATCCACGCCAGAAAAAGGTAGTAGACCGAGTTTTCCAGGAAGGAATCCATGGTTTTAAGGGGGGGCTTAGCGCAGATAATTATCGCGCCATCGCCAAAACTACCCCTTCTACCACTACCCGAGACTTACAACAGTTGGTAGCCTTGGGCGCATTCCGCAGAACAGGCCAGAAAAAAGGAACACGTTATTACCTGTCGATTCATGAAGTTGATCAATGAAAAAATATGGTGAAGAATAGCCCACTGAAATCAATAAATCTAACCATATAGTTTCCACCTAGTCCCCACTAAGGGCGTAGTCTTCCCCCTACCGGCCATGCCTCGCCTATTCCCTTTCGGTTTAGCGGCATCATCTACAACGAATCTGAGCAGTTCTATCTTTGGTTAGTAGATCAGCACGGGTGGGGAGTAAAAAATCGGACCATCACGAGTGGGAAATAAGATTAAGAAGGCTACCAAAAAGGCAACCTTCTTTTTTCATAAAATGCGTACTAGAGTTACTGACCGTCACCCTCATTTGGGCATCCCCCGCGGAGATAAATGACCTTAAAGTCCATCCTTAGGAAATTGGGATTGGGTACCCATTCATATCCACGGATAAGCCAGTTCCTGCCAGGTCTCAAACTAATGCCCGCATTCTTGAGGTTGATGGCCCAAGCTTCAAGTTCTGCCTGTGTGCGTGCCTGGATTGTAACCGGATAATCATCCACTAGCACTACTTGCTCGCCAGCGATGTAGCCTCCACAAATGTCCCGTTCTTTCAACGCACAATTGGCATAATCAATGAGCTCCTGCTGAATGAGGGTGTTTGCGGCAGCCCCAGCCGGACCTGTATAGCTACAGTTGCCGGATGCGGGGGCCTCAATAATGTCCCCGTCCCCAGCCGGTACTACAGAATCTCCCCGGGTGATTAGGTCGAGGTCGTTTGGTTGACAAGCAGCGAAAAGGCTAGCCATTGCGAATAAGATAAATAATTTTCTCATGGGTGTTTCATTTGATTTTGTAGTACTAAGTAGACTACTGCCCATGGAAAGATTTAGTAAGATGGACGAGCGAACCGAGTTTCTTGACTAGCGTTGGGTTTGAGGTTATAAGCGTAAAAAGACGAAATACGACGTAGGGCGAGTCTCCCGCACAGCGGGAGCATACGCCCTACGTCTTCCTTCTGCGGAGACACGCCCTACGTCTTCGCTTCTTGCTATCGCTTGAGCCGATACCGTACCCCCAGGCCTACTTGGTGTAAGTAGCGGTTGATGCTCACTTCTTCCGTGAGCGAGGGGTTGGTAGCAGAGGTATGCGTCACGGAATACTGGTCCTGCTGGTGCAGAGGAATGCTGTAGTTGATCAGTACTTGCCAGGCCGGAGCTATTTGATATCCCAGACCTACCCGCCCCATGGCGTAGAACTCCCTCTGGAAGTTGAGCAGGTCAGTGTCCTCTACCCCAACTACGGTAGGGCCATTTGCAGTACGGCCTAGGGAGGACCGCACGCCCAAGGCAACCCCGGCGGATGGGCTCCACTTACCCTGCTGCCATACTATCTCTGCAGGCAAAGTGAGGCGCAACCAGGGCACCACCCATTGGTTGTACAAATAGTCAGCATAGGTGCTCCCAACAGGGTCGGTGGTTTCATTAAGCCCGTAAGGGTTAAAGAGGTCTATCCCTGCCTCCAAGCCGGTTCGGAAGTACCAGGTAGAGTCTACCAAGGGCAGGGCCCAGTCCAAAGCTAGCATTCCACCCAGGTGGTAAGGATTCGATAGCGCGGCTACGTTGTCCGTAGTTTGCAGGTAATTCGCTTGTGCCCGCAAGCTCAAGGCGGATTGACCTTGGTAGCAGTACTTGCCCTCGGCTGGCAAACACTCGCCCAGGGTCAATCCGCCTTGAGCTTGCGGGCACAAGCGAA
>JBCBHI010001082.1:0-2161 GCA_038525885.1 Bacteroidota bacterium | reverse complement strand
CTCGGGTTTGCTTTATAAGCAATAACAACATTGAAAACACTCAATATTTTTATCACAAAAAAGAGTAAAGATAAGTAGCTCGGGCTTTAGAGAATTGGCATTAGAACATCTCTGTCAAGCATATCTTCAAAATGAGTATCCCTTCAAATATTCAATTTCTAAATGCCCTTTTCCTCCGGCAAAATTGATGGCACTGCTATAGGCATAGTGTTCACGCTGCCACACCAAGCCTGTACGGATAGGATTGTCGTGCATATAATCCAAACGCTGATAAAACAGGGAATCGCTACTTAACTCAATGGGGTGAAAACCGTATTGCCAGAATTGAAAGACTTCGTTAGAGTGTGCCTTGGCCCCATTATCTCGAAACAGCCAAGTCATCCATCCCTTCCTACTCTCCTTCGAATGGTCCATCACTGCCTGAACCATCTGTTTACTCGTATGCCGCTTGAAATCTCTAATAATATCCGAAAGAGAGGCCTTATCAGGGTACCCTGCTTGCCCAATCAAGTGTAGATGATTGGGCATCAATACCCATCCATAGATTAATAAGCCCTTACTTTTTTGGGCATATCGTAAAGCATCCAAGACAATCTTAGCGTATTCTGGCCTAGTGAAGACATCTAGCCATTCCACCACTGTACAGGTGATAAAGTATATAGCTTCTGGGTCCCGAATTCGATAACCACCTTGAGGCTGTTTCATTAATTAAATACAAAGCTGTATTTCTGAAAATACAGGAAAGAATTAGCTGTGCCAAACAGAATGTTTCACAATCCTGTACCAAGTTTTCAACTTGGTACTAAAGGACAAGAGAAAGCTTGAAGCTTTCCTTTGCCATCATATTGCAAGCAGAATGCTTGCAATAGGGAGGGTCACCTACTCAATCCCTCCGCTATCCGCTCTAACTGCTCTACCACCAGCCCGACTTGAGAGCCGCCGTAGCCCTTGGCGCGTTGCTGCTTAGCGAAGACTTCTAGGATCTCCTGCCAGCGCGCTTCTTCTACCTCGGTTAGGGTACCGATTAGCTGCTTGAGCTTTAGTAGGTTGGCCTCGGCACCGCTGGTGAGGGTTTGGGCCTCCTGCTCGTAGTGGCTACGAATGACGGTTTCTAGTTCGGCCTCGTTCATGATGGGGCTTACCTTCTCGGCCATCTTGTTCATGTCCCGGTAGGAGCCCTGTAGCTTAAAGGGCGGCTCGGTGCGGTACTCGTCCTGCATACCGGCCGAGTCGATGTAGGTTTGGTTGACGGTGAGCACCACATCACGAATGCGCAGCAGCTTCTGGAAGAGGTTCACATACTCGCTGATTTCCTCCGGGCTGTGGTTGGCCTCGTATTCCTGACCCTCTACCACACCCGTTTCCGCTACACGGATGAGCGTAAGCACGTCCTTGTGACTCTTGCCGCCCAGCTTATTGAGCACCGAATTGGCCGTGAGGCAGTTCTCCAGGTAGCTCAGCTTAAAGGCATCGTCGGAATCCCCTATGATATCCCCCAGGTTGTAGATATCCGCCCGGTTGGCGAGCATATCGGGAATCTGAAACTTATCCCCAGACTCGGTGTAGGGGTTACCCGCCATGACCACGGCCACCTTCTTTCCGCGGAAATCGTAGGTCTTCGTACGGCCTTTGTACACGCCCTCTATACGGCGCTGGGCATCGCAGAGCGAGATAAATTTCTGCAAGAACTCTGGGTTGAGGTGCTGGATATCATCCAGGTAGATCATCACGTTGTCACCCATTTCGAAACTCAGGTTGAGCTTTTCCAGCTCCTCGGCAGAACTGGAGTTGGGCGCATCCGCAGGATCCACACTGGTAACCTCGTGCCCAATGGCCGGGCCGTTGATCTTCATAAACACGATCCCCAGCCGGGAGGCGAGGTATTCCATCAGGGTGGTTTTACCGTAACCCGGAGGGGATATGAGCAGCAAAAGGCCCATTAGGTCGGTTCGCTTGCCCTCACCCGAGGTGCCAATCTGCTTGGCCAGGTTGGCACCAATCAGCGGGAAGTACACCGTATCGATAAGGCGATTTCGCACAAAGCTGCTGAGCACCCGAGGCTTAAACTCTTCCAGCCGCATGTCCTCCGTGGCCTGCTCGGCCAGTTCCTTTTTGCGCTCCGCAAAGGCATGGAACATAGGCACCGACACGGCCTCATCCT
>JBCBHI010001081.1:0-2162 GCA_038525885.1 Bacteroidota bacterium | reverse complement strand
TAACTCCCTCCACGCCTTTGCCTCAGCCAGTGCTTGAGGCCGAGGCAGGGTTTGAGATTGGGTTGCTGTTCCTTGAGTTGTCTACCCGGCGCAGGTTCCGTGCCAGTGGCACGGTCATACGGCAGCAGGATCGGTTACACATCCGGTTGGCAGAGGCCTATCCCAATTGCCCCAAATACATCCAGCGGCGGTTGCCCAAGTCGGTAGATCACATAGTGGGGGCGGCAAAAGATTGGGAGTCGGGCCTTGCCTTGTCCCCTGCGGGGAAGTCCATCATCGAGCAGGCCGACACCTTTTTTGTAGGCAGCGTGAGTGCGGCAGGCCGCATGGATGCCTCGCACCGGGGTGGTCCCGTAGGTTTTGTAGAAATCACCCCTGGTGGTGTATTAAAGGTTCCTGACTATCAAGGGAATGGCCTGTTTAATACCTTAGGTAACATAGTGGAAGACCCACGGGCGGGTTTGCTGTTCATTGATTTTGAAACCGGGGCACTCCTGCAGCTTAGCGGAGAGGCCAGCCTGCTATTCAACCAGGAGTCCGATGAAGACGTGATCAAGACCACGGGTACCGGCCGATATTGGACTTTTAAAATATCTGGCTGGCGCATGTTGCGGAGCCAGACCTCCTTGCAAATGGAGTACATAGATGCCAGCCCCTTTAATCCTCAGCTAGCCTGATTATTTAATGAACCGGATGGTGAGTGGGTAGGCCCAGAATTCTCCCTCGTTGGCCCGGACGGCTCCTATGATGGGGAAAATAACCCCTAATACCCCCAAGATGACCAGCATAGGAATGCCGATGAGGAACAAGCTAAGAAAGCCAGCAATTGCACAAAAGATAAAAAGTGTAATAATCCAATTGACCACCTCTTTGCCATGCCGGTCTATTTCCGGATAGAGGTCCCGGTTGGATACCCACATCACTATGGGTACCAAAAAGCCCAGGCCAGGAGCAATGTAGCCGGCAAACTGAGATACATGCAACAAAAGTAGGTATGAGTTGATTTCCATGCCCCAAGGACGCTGGTTTGCTGGGTATTCATTCATTTTTTGTTGGGTTTTATTGTGAGTTTCGCAATCGTTTCTTTGGTAACAATTTTCTCTACCGAAGAAATTCCATTCCTTTGGCCCCACTTTCACTTTAGGCCAATTTCTTTAACTTGATAATGATCGGTTGAATTTTTTGGAATGAATAACTCATGAAACCCTTCTTATGAAGATCGGAATTGTAAAAGAAGACAATGACCAACGTGTGGCTCTGGTTCCGGATACGGTGCAGAAGCTGGTGGGCGAGGGTCATTCGGTGTTGTTCGAGGGCGAAGCAGGAGCCTCTGCGTACATCGACGACGCTGCTTACACAGAAGCTGGGGCTTCTAGTCACGGTCGGGCGGAGGTCCTCAGCCAGGCCGACTTGGTAATAACGCTGCGCCCGGTGGCGGACGCTGATCTGGATGCCGCTGGAGAAGGTACTGCCTGGATCAGTATGTTGGCGCCTTATCAGGATGCGGCCGTGCTGGAGCCCATTGCTGCCCGCAAGCAATCCGCCATTAGCATGGACATGATTCCACGGTCTACCCGGGCACAAAGCATGGATGTGCTTTCCTCCATGGCCAACATTGCGGGCTACAAAGCCGTACTAGCGGCTGCGCATGCCATGCCGCGCTATTTCCCCATGCTTACTACCGCAGCGGGGTCTATTCCGCCTGCCAAGGTACTGGTATTGGGCGCAGGGGTAGCTGGTTTGCAGGCCATTGCCACCGCCCGCCGTTTGGGTGGTGTAGTAGAAGCCTTCGATACCCGCTCTGCGGTAAAAGAAGAGGTGATGTCTCTAGGGGCGAAGTTTGTAGAAGTAGAAGGCGCCCAGGACGATGCCGCTGCTGGTGGCTATGCAGTAGAACAGACCGAGGAGTACCGCCAACGCCAAGCCGCTCTCATCCAGGAGAAGGCCGCCAAATCGGACGTGATCATCACCACCGCTCAGCTTCGGGGCCGCCCGGCACCTACCCTCATCACCGAAGAAACGGTGAAAAGCATGAAAGCCGGTTCCGTCATTGTAGACTTGGCTGCTTCTACTGGGGGTAACTGTGCACTCACAGAAGATGACAAGACCGTGCAAAAGCACGAGGTGATCATCATTGGCGACTCCGAGTTGCACGTGAAGAT
>JBCBHI010001080.1:0-2163 GCA_038525885.1 Bacteroidota bacterium | reverse complement strand
GCACGCCACCGCGCAGGTCACCCCTGTTCCCGGCTTTGAGGACGTTGACGATGTCATCCTCCTGGAGACCGGAGGCGAAACGGTGGCCTTGGTGAGCCCCCACAGCGTGCGTACGCTGGGACTCAGCAGCCAAGCTGACTTTACGAACGAAAATACGCTGCCCCTGGGCGGCTACTTATCGGGCACCGTAGCGGGTGAACCTATGGATAGGATATACTTCTTCAGCAGCGGATTTGAGCATGTCAACACGGCCCAAACGCTGGATATCCTGAGTACCAACAACCAGGGCCACCTCATTTTTGGGGCACTAGCACCCGAGCATCAAGTGAGCGGGTTTACCGCTTCGCAGGAAACCTTTATCAATCAGATAGACCTCACTTGGGCCGCTATACCCGGAGCCGAGGGCTACCTACTGTTTCGGGAAGATTTAGGCTTTACGCGTCCGCTGGCCTCCATAGCGGGCAATCAGCAAACGGCCTATACGGACCACGGCCTGACAGTTGATCATACGTACACCTATTACATACTGGCCTACAACTTAGCCGAAGGCAACCTCTTCTTGAGTACGGCCAGCACGGCGACGGGCAAAACCAAGCCTTTTGGCTTTGTGGCTAGCAGCGACAACGAAGCGCGGGTTACGTTCAACTATGAGTTTGACAACCACCTGCTGGTCGGCTTGGAGAATCAAGCTGCCTACATTGAGGTGCTAGACATCACCAACGGAGGCAATACCCCTGTGTACGGGGATGAGCTTACGCTCACCGACATTGCGGAGTCAGCCTTACTTTTTGACAATTCACTGGTTTTGCAAGCCGGCAACAATGATGGTGGTTCGGCTAAACCCGACCTGGGAGTCTTGCCCACTTGGACGATGGAAGCCTGGGTAAACCCAGAAGTAAACGGTACGAGTCACGTCGTCATGGATGGGGAAAATATCCTACTCAACTTATTGAGAGACGGTAGATTGTTTTTGAACGTGAACGGGACGCATTACCGTTCGGAGGCACATCCGGTACTGTGGGAGGATTGGAACCACGTTGCCCTTACCTATACCGGATCGGAATTGCGGATGTTCCATAACGGAGAGCCCATCGCCTTCGATCGGCACAACGACAAGAATTTCGAACTTGCCAAAGCCATTCCCAATGGCGGACTGACGGACAACCTGCAGTTTGGCAGGCTGGAAAATTTCAATCCCAACAGCAGTCTCAAAGGCCTGAACGGTGCCTTGGGCATGATTAGGATGTGGAATAAGGCCCGGACGCCAGACCAGATTGCGGCCGACTACAAGGACATCTACGACCGACCAGCTAATGGCCTGCTGGCTCAATGGACCTTTGATGAGGAGGTACTTTCCTTGGCCGATGACATTCATGGCCGTACGCTGACCATCAACACCACGGACGATGCCGCGTTCCCCATCCGGTGGAACCCCAGCTTTGCCTTTGTGAACCCAGAGGTGAACAAATCGGTATCGGTATGGCTAGACCAGCCGCTGCCTACGGGCACCGAACGCCAGTACCAGATCACGATGTACGAAACGGGTACGGGCCGTACCATATCAAGCAAAACAGACGCCCATACCTTTACCCACCCGGGCGCACCCGAGGTGGCCGCGGCCGTAACTACCGGCAGCCCCTACGCCATAGACCTGACCATCACCCCCAACAGCCGCCACGCGGATAAGTACCTGATCCGGCGGCACGAGGGCGAGGAAGTGACTACCGTGGGCACTGTATTCCCAGAGAAAACCGGCGATACTTACAGCCTTGATCTGCTCACTTTGACGGATGCCTTCGCGTACCAGTCGGCTACCTCCATTGCGGGCGGTGAAGCCTATACGTGGAGTGCCATACCCGTGTACAGCGCACTGGAACGTGCCTTCCAAGACGAAGACCACCGAGGGGTGTTGGCGGAAGCTTTGCCTACCCTAGACTACCTCACGCAGGTACAGCCCCTCGCGAACGGCCAGGGCATTTCGCTCACTTGGGATGCCGCTGTGCTGACCAGCGTAGGCTACGACACCGTACAGATAGAACGCGATGGCGAGTTGCTCGCTACCCTGTCGGCAGCGCAAGGAGCCTATACGGATACGCTGATGCTCTTTGGGCAGGACTTTACCTACGGCGTACTACCGCTGAAAAATGGTGCCCCTGCTTTGGC
>JBCBHI010001079.1:0-2163 GCA_038525885.1 Bacteroidota bacterium | reverse complement strand
CTCTGCTTGTAAATATCCTTCATTTAATGCGGTGGGAAATAAAGCCCAGTTGACCAATCCATCCGCGTCTTTTTCATAAGCAAACACCTGAATACCGAAAGGATGTGCCGTCAAAAGGTCCGGTTTGCCATCCCCGGTCATGTCCTCAAACAAGGCCCAGCTTTCTACCCGGTCCAGGATAGGAGCGGCATATTCCGGTAGCCAGGTCAAACCGGTGTCCGTTTGGATAAAGGTGTGCACCAGCCGGGCATAGCGGTCATAAATCACGATGTCTTCCTGATCATCGCCGTTTACCTCAGCTCTGCCTATTTGCGCACTGTTCAGGCCACCTACCCAGGGAAAAGGGAGTTCCCGACCTAGAGAATCCGATGCAGGCATAAAATCTGCCATGAGGGCATACTTTAGGCTCTGGGCTAACAAAGGCGAGGAAAGGCTCCCCATAGCAGGTAGCAGAAAGGCTAGCCAACGGGACCAAGAAAGGAAAGAGCTGGGATGTTGTTTTGGCATGTACCCTTACTCAGCAAAAATCATTCCCCACCGTATTTTGCAGGGATGGGATAGTCTTCCGTTTCACCAAACCAGAATATGGATACGATCCACCACCGTTGGCCGTCATTCATCAATTGGATACTGTTGATACCCCGAACAAAAGGGGCTTCCTCAGGATCGCGACGAGACTCGTAGGTACTGAATACATGCATGATGGGGCCGTACTGATCTTCGGTCCGGTGTAGTTCCGTTTCATAAAAACCCTGCGCCATCAGCCGTTCTCCTGCGAAGGACACGTAATCTTCGGGGCTCCATACCCGCATACCCGCAATCTCTGTTTCCGGATTGATTCCGGTAGGCATCAGCCGGGCACCCTCTACAAACATGGCACGAAACCGGTCCCAATCTCGCTCATAGCCTTGGGGGCCAGAAATAACCTCGTACAATGCCGACAATAGGGCATCTACACTTTCGTGGTCTTCGGCATAGCTACTTTCCTGTGCTTGCGCACCTGACCACGCCCAGGCGCAAAAAAAGAGGACGGATAGGAATTTCTTCATGATCGTCTAGGTTTTGAAAGAAAGTTAGGGCTTTCGTGTATGCACCGAATGAACTTTCCACCAACGGGGACTCAGTATGGTCCGAAAACCATGCAGCCCATTGGGTAGCCCAACCCCAGTAGCTACTTTCGCAAAAAACTCTTCCTATGGCCTGGTTGGAATCCTTATACAACAAATTCTTAGAATCAACAGGTGTCAGTACAGACACCCGCAAAATGCAGTCGGGCGAGCTGTACTTTGCGCTTTCAGGGCCCAACTTCAATGGCAATTCCTTTGCCCGAGCCGCCTTGGAAGCGGGTGCCTCCTATGCGGTCATCGATGACCCACAGGTAGCCACCAACGACCGTTTTGTATTGGTTGAGGACACCCTGGAAGCCTTGCAGGCCCTCGCGCGCCATCACCGCAGAACGTTCAAAATCCCCTTTATTGGTATCACAGGATCTAACGGAAAAACCACCTGCAAGGAGCTCACCTATCAGGTACTCCGTCAGAAATACCGGGTGCACGCCACAGAAGGTAATTTGAACAACCATATAGGCGTGCCCCTTACGCTGCTCAGCATGCCGCGTGACACCCAGATTGCCATCATTGAGATGGGGGCCAACAAGGTCGGCGATATCGCAGAACTCTGTGCCATTGCAGAACCCACCCATGGGTTTATCACCAACATCGGCAAGGCTCATTTGGAAGGCTTTGGGGGTATAGACGGTGTCATCCGCGGAAAAAGCGAGCTCTACCACTGGCTGATTCAGCACCAGGGCGAAGTATTCATTAATGACCAGGATCCTATGCTAAGTAATATGGCCAAGCGGTTTCAGGACGAAAAAGTCCACTTCTTCCCAAGCCCGGAGTCCTATTTACCCCTGGAGTTTGCCGGGGCCACCCCCTTCGTAAACTTCCGCAACCCAGCGGGGACCACGTATAGCTCAAACCTGGCCGGACCTCATCATTTTGGCAACCTGGCGGTGGCCCTTGCAGTAGGCAAATTCTTTGGCGTACCCAGCGATTTGGCCGAGCAAGCCGCGGCCGATTACCTCCCCACCAACAACCGCTCTCAGTTGGTATACCGTGGAGATACTACCCTCATTCTGGATGCCTACAACGCCAACCCCAA
>JBCBHI010001078.1:0-2175 GCA_038525885.1 Bacteroidota bacterium | reverse complement strand
CTAAATAGAACTGATTAAACAGAGAAAAATTGCCCAACAAGGCCATTTTTTGAGCATTTTCTGTCCATACCGAACTAACCGGTAATAATATTCGACTAATCGGAACGCTATTTAGATAAAGATTTTAACGTTATAGGCAATAGCACGTACCTTTGGTAAACGCGTTAGTACAAACACCCGCATTTTAGATTAAACCGTTGGTAATGGATATTAGATTTTTACCCGAAAACAACGAACCGACAAGCAAAGCTACACGAAGAAAGCATAACCTAACTTTCAGGTTCTTTCTCGTATTTTTTGCTGTTAGCCTACTAGGCAACCACATGGCCTTTGGTCAGCAAGCTTTTCGAAGTGCAGCAAGTGGATTCTGGATTTTTAACTCCACGTGGGAGGTAGCTACTTCCTACGGTCCTACGGTATGGGAAGCCGCTGGCCCTGGGGAGTTTCCTGGGAGCACCGATACGGTATACCTAGAGGCTGGGTTTACCGTCTCCCTCATCACCGACCAGAGTGTAGGGGATCTCCACTTCAACAATACTGCGGATGTGGTGAGGTTTTCTGCCGATGACAACACTTTGGATGTACACGGGAAGATCAGAATTTACGAGGGTGCCGCGCCCGGGACTACCCGAAGTGGCAGCGCAGGTGTAGAAGGCTGGATTGATACGGGTACTGGTAGCATCCGGTTTGTGGGAAGTGAAAGCCGTTATGTAGTAGAAAAGGGAGAGTTTGGAGCCAAGCGTGAAAACCGCGATATGACGGTGGAATTTGCCTTCGACCCTGGAGATACTGCTTATATAGATGAAACCGTGAGGTTTGGAAATATCACGGTATCCTCAGGCGTATTGCGGGTTTTAGATGACCATTCTATTCGCCCTACCGAAACTTTTACCGCCAGTGGTGTAGCTGACGGTAACCTTACCATTAATGCGGGGGCTGTGATGTACGGTGGCAGGGGAATTTACCGAAACAAGAATACCGCGATAGGGAGCATAACTGTAAATGCTGGAGGGAGACTTATCTTCACTTACATAGATCCTGTTCTGGCGGCTCAAACACTTAATATCAACGGTTCACTTGAGCTGCTTGGTGATGGAACTCCACAACGGTTCCCTATTGCTAGTTCACGGTTTGGTGCCTCTACTATTTCTACTGCAAGTAAGTTGGTGCTAGGAGGACAAGATGGTAAAAGGTTGTCTAATTCCTTTACCGTACTGGACACCCTAGAGCTAGCCGACATGACCACCGGAATCGAAAACAATGGATTCTTGTTTGAATATGACGCAAGCGGCATCGTGCTCAGCTACGCAATGGCTGCAGAACTCACCACCGATAGTGATCTCTTCCCTCCTGATGGTTCTATCATTGGTTTGGTAGTGAATAATGCAGGGAACATCACGCTCAATGAAGAGAAGTTTGTAGACGGTAATCTCACGCTGAATAGCGGATCCGTGATTCTAGGCGACCATAACCTAGTCTTAGGCAATACTGCCTCCGTTACTGGTTCACCTTCGGTAAGTTCCATGGTAGTAGAAAATGGCGCAGGGCAGTTAGGCCGGGTGTTCAATTCTGCGACCAACATGACATGGCCATTGGGTACCGTATACGATAGTGCCAATGACGTGGCGCGTGACGAATATTCACCCTTCACCTTGAATTTCACGCAAGGCTTCTTTTCTAACGACACCGTGTTTATCTCTGTACGTAGCAAACCCTATGATGAGATAAATCAGCCATTGGATACCCTACAGAGGTATTGGTCGTTGAATCTGCCGACTGATCTGGAGCCCAACATTTATGAGGTCACTTATCAGTATGCTGATACGGACATCGCGGGTACTGAAAGCAGATTAGGAGAATACTATTTTGAAGGAGCCACCGAAACCTTTGGTGGACTGGTGGATTCTACCACCAACACCGTTGCCTTTACTAACTTGATGGGGTCGGCGGTATTTACGGCGATGTCAGAATGTGGTGTACTGGACAATACCTTGACCTCTCCTACCACCACGGACTATTGCCCGGATGAGACCATAGAAACTATTGTAGGAAGCACACCTACCGTTTCTGGAACTGCCCAATATAGTTGGGAGCTTAGCACTGATGGAGGCGCTTTTGCTACCATAGGTGGGGCCACCGATATGGATTTGATCCCAGCGACCATTTCCACAGAAG
>JBCBHI010001077.1:0-2179 GCA_038525885.1 Bacteroidota bacterium | reverse complement strand
GCACTGATTCTGGTATCTAAATGTTTGAAGGGGGTAAGAACTTTTATCAAACTATAGCTCTTTAAGTATTTTGTGCTAAATACTCCTCTATGTCCTTCATCTGTAGGCGTGGATGGGGGTGGTACATGTGCCCTTTGCTGATTTCCATCAGCAGGTCTAAATGGGAGATGAGGCCAGGCCAAGGGACGGTATCCAGAAAATCGTATTCCTTTTGATAGTTATCCAGTAAAAATCGAACGAAGTGCCAAGGCACTTCCTCAGTCATAATGGCTGCCCAAAAGGACTCGGCCACGTTTTCTGCTTTAAAGCTGGGATTCTCAGGATCGGGAATGGCCCCCAGTGCTTTCGTGATGGGGATCAATCCTGCCTGCTCGCTGAAGTAGGCTACGATGGGCTGATCAGGGTCCAGTTGGTCGTCGGGTGATTTTCCTTCCGGAAGGTGCTCTTTAAGATTCTCCCAGGTCCTGGTTTTTCGCTCCTCTGGGTCGGTTTCTGCGAAATAAAGCTCCACAGCCGCTTCTAGGGCTGACCATTTGCCCGCGGGTAGATAGAGTAGTTTTCGTCCTCCTGAAAACTCACGGAACTGCTCTGCTTCTTTTCGATATCGGGCATGCGCTAGCTCTGCCAGTTCAGGCCAAGACTGGTATTGCCATAGATTGTCTTTGTCGCCGTACCGCGTTTCCAAGCTGGGCTCATGGTATTGGTAGGCTTCTTCATTTCCTAGCGATCGCCAACCGTGATCCCAATAGGCTAGGGCTGCCTTTACCATGTTTTTCTTGGGGGTAAGGCGGCTGCCGTCGATATCGCCCCAATCTTCGTGACGCACGGTAGCCTTCATGTGGGTGCTGGCATTTCGTAACTCTACGGTATCCTCGGTTCCTGACAGAGGTTCCCAATAATCGGTTACAAAATGGAAGGGAGCTTTCAGCGCTGGGATGAGCGTATGGCCTTCGGGTAGCAAACCCGCCAACCAATCGCGCACCGTCCAGCCAAAGGGCCCCATGCGCCACACTAGCATATGCTGAACTAGTTCTTGGTAGACATCCTCGGGATTCATGCCCGGCCGCTCCGCAAGGGATTCCATCAGGAGGTGGGTGCGTTGGCTGAGCTCGGGTTGTACCATCCAAATGCCCGCTAAGGAGGAGCCGAGCGTCATGCCTATCTCGAAAAAGTAGAAGTCCTGCGGATCGTAAGCCAAAAAGTCGCGCACGTTGGGGTTTTCAGGAACTTCTTCATAGGCCTCACTCAAGACGGAGAAGGCTAATTCTGCAAACTCCCGAAACATAGGCTCATAAGGATGGAAAAAAGGTTTGTCTTCTTCTTTCCACCAGCTTTTCATAAAGTACCAGATGAGGAATACTACATCTAGCTCATTTACTTCTTCATCAAAGTAATCTTCCGAATCGGCCAGGAATAAAGGAACGGGTTGGCCGTAGCGCTCCCGGCTAGTCCTCCGAAACAGGTCCCATTGCCCTCCTCCGGAGACCATGTCTTCTAGGTAGTAGGTGAGGTAGCAGGCCAGTTTGCTTAGGAGCAAATCGGGTAGTTGCTTGCGCAGCACGGGGTGGATGGATAGCGCTGTTTTTACGGCATTGGCCACTTTCAGGTAGTGTCGGTCGGTAGCTGGGTTTTTAGCCAATTCGTGACTTTCCTCCCAGGTGTTGATGTATATCTTGGTTGCTTTGGGCATCCTGTTTTTGAAATCTAGCAGAGATGTTGGTTAGAAGTTATTTCCTCGAAGAATCACTTCACAATTTCAATGGCGCTAAGATAGTGGCTAAATCTCCAATTTGATCCCTGACGAACGAACAGTTGCGTCTTCTCCATAATGTAAGGAGTCGAAGTGGAGTTTTGGACCATGGGAAAGGTGTAGTAGTTGTTGTTGGGGCTGTCTTCAGAGAGGAAAACTAGGTGTTTATGGATGTCCGGCCTGAGTCTAAGAAGGTGAATCTGTCGAAGTGAACTATGTCTAATTCATGATAAGGTATTAGCCGGATGAGTAGCAGAAACCTCACACAGAGAGGAGTTCCAATTCCTTTTCCGGCTAATACCTTATCATGAATTAGACATAGTTCACTTCGACAGATTCACCTTCTTAGACTCAGGCCGGATGCTGCTACTGAACCAGATGCGGATGGTGTGCGATAGCACGTTCTTGATTGATAAGGAAACGTACGTA
>JBCBHI010001076.1:0-2180 GCA_038525885.1 Bacteroidota bacterium | reverse complement strand
ACTATTCATGGACTACCTTTGATACCTTCCAAGGGTTTACGGACTTGAATATGTTTGTGAGTATCGCTGCCATTGTTACTTTCTCTGCACAGTTGGTATTCGCGTTCAACTTCTTCTATAGCATTTTCCGGGGCCGTAAGGCGCCCGCAAACCCTTGGCGCTCCAATACCTTGGAGTGGACTACTCCTGTTAATCCTGGGCATGGAAACTGGCCTGGAGAGATTCCTACAGTTTACCGTTGGCCTTACGATTACAGTAAGCCAGGTGCTGAAGAGGATTTCATTCCTCAACATATTCCTTATTCTCAGACTCCTGAGAGTAATCTTCCTCATGAACAAGAATTGGTGAAGCAGGAAGAAGCGGAAGCACAGTCTTCGGACGAAATTGTTGTTGAGGACACAAATCACTAAGAGCTGAGAACGTTTCGCACGCTCAGTTTCGTAACCGTCGTTGCCGTCTACCTATTAATTTTGGTAGGCGGCATCGTTCGAAGTACGGGATCGGGGATGGGATGTCCCGACTGGCCAAAGTGCTTTGGGAGCTGGGTTCCACCCACTTCAGAAGACCAATTGCCAGATGATTATCAGGAACAATATGTTAGCAAGCGGCTAGCAAAAAATGCACGTCTTACTGGCTATTTTCAATCCTTAGGGTTCACTGAGTTAGCTCATCGAATAGCTAATGACCCAAATATTCAGGAAGAGCAGCCTTTCAATGCTGTTAAAACCTGGATTGAATATGTGAACCGCCTTGTTGGGGTAATTATTGGTTTGCTCATCCTTGCTACCTTGATTTCCTCCTTAAAGTATTGGCGGCATAAACGACGGATTGTTTGGTTTAGTTTGGCCGCATTTGTCCTTACTGGAATCCAAGGTTGGATAGGATCCATTGTAGTTTCTACCAATCTTCTGCATGGAATGATTAACGTTCATCTGTTCCTTGCTATCATCATTGTGATTTTGCTGATCTATGCCATGTATCTGGCAAGAGAAAGAAAGCCCTCGCAGATTTCATCAAGATCAAAGTCGGTAATTAACTGGCTGGTTGCCATTTCAATAGTTGGCATGATGTTACAGATTGTGTTTGGGGTGGAAGTGAGAGCTCTGGTAGATCAAGCAGCTGACATTCTAGGACCCGCTCAAAGGGGCCGTTGGATAGCATCCCTGCCAAACATTTTCAAGGTCCACAGAACTTATTCTTTGTTGATTTTGGCATTGCATGGTGCGTTAGTATATGTCCTGTTGAAACACAAATTGGATTCTGTTAGGGTGTGGAAGACAGGTGTATGGCTGGCTGTTATTACCGGAGTTGAGATTCTTACGGGCGCTATTATGGCTTATTTCGCAATTCCATCTTTTATGCAACCCGTCCATTTATTGTTTGCCACCTTGATTATGGGAGTTCAATTTTATGTTCTCCTTCTTGTGAATACAAAAGAACATGCAGTGCAGGCAATGGCTGCATAATTGTGGATATATGCGAGCTACACGTTCGATAAGTGTAAATAAACCCAATGCATTTACCCTCCGGATAAGTGCTTACCGAGAGCTAGTCAAATTTAGGCTTAGTTTTTTGGTAGCATTCTCTTCCGCTTTTGGTTATGCTTTGGCTCAACCGCAGCAGATTAACTGGCTGGGGTTGTTATGGTTGAGTTTAGCTGGTTTCTTATTATCAGGAGCATCTATTACCATAAATCAGGTACTAGAGCAGAAGTATGATGCTAAGATGAAGCGCACTCAAAATCGCCCTTTGCCTACGGGAAAGATCTCTTCTAAAGAGGCTATCGCTTTTGCTGTTTTCCTTGGGTTTGGATCATTATTGATCCTGTGGTTTACGACCAATCCGCTGACTGTTTTGTTAGCACTTGTATCTATGGTGTTATACAGTTTTGTGTATACGCCATTGAAAAGAGTGGGACCTATTGCGGTATTTGTGGGAGCTATTCCAGGAGCTTTACCTCCTCTATTGGGTTGGGTAGCTGTTTCAGGTGTCTTTTCAGTAGAGGCTGTTCTTGTTTTCGCTATCCAATTTGTTTGGCAGTTTCCTCATTTCTGGGCTATCGCTTGGGTTGCAGATGAGGATTATCAAAAAGCCGGATTTAAGTTACTGCCTGGAGCAGGCCAAAAAGATATGCGGACCGCAGCTCAAATAATGACCTATACGATGCTTTTGCTTCCCTT
>JBCBHI010001075.1:0-2181 GCA_038525885.1 Bacteroidota bacterium | reverse complement strand
AAACCCCGCGGGCTTTCATGCCACCCGAAACTGGCCACTGGATCGGTACGCGGCTTTTGCCCAGCGCTGGCAACAACGCTACCCCAGTTCCCGATTTGTGGTTATGGGCTATGCCGCTATGCAAGCCAAAGCCGAAGCTTTGCAAAAGCACCTTGGCGAAACCCTTGTGGATCTAACCGGGAAAACCAGCATCCATCAGGCACTGGACATCCTACGGCGCAGCCAATTGGTACTTAGCGAGGACAGCGGACTCATGCACCTGGCTTGGGTACAGGGAGTACCCACACTAGCCATTTTCGGCAGTAGCCGCTATGACTGGTCACGCCCCTGCGGCCCCCATAGCGACACCTTGTGTGCGCTGGACCTGGAGTGCATCGGGTGCTTGTCCAACACCTGCCAGCATGGGGACAACCGTTGCCTTACCCGGTTTACACCGGAGCAGGTAGAAAAAGCTGCTCTCGTATTACTAGAAAAACAGCCTCATTGATGAAACGCGTAGCTATTTTCTTGCACGGTGGCTTAGGAGGTGGTCATCACGATCAGGGATTTCCTGCCCTGGAAAGTCTGGTGGCAGGTCTAGGTGAACACTATACCATCACGGCGTTCAGTGCCTACAAACCCGAAAAGGCCCGGGATACTTTCAGGATCATTGCTGCTCCCCAATGGCTGCCCCAAGGTCCCCTTCGATGGATCTGGCTTATTTCCGCCTTTTACTGGCAACACATTCGCCGACCCTTTCACCTACTCCATGGTATATGGGCATTGCCGGGCGGACAAGTGGCCCGGTGGTTGGCCAAAAGAGTAAAACTGCCATACCTGGTAACCTTTATGGGGGGAGAAAGTGCTTACCTGCCACAGGTACCTTATGGTAATTTGGTGGATCCTAAGCAACGCGCAACGATTCTTGCCCAATACCATGAGGCCGATGGACTGGCTTTGGGCAGCCAGTATGCCCAAACGAAGTTAAACGAGCAGCAGTCCCCTCCCCATCGGGCCCCGGAGGTAATTCCCCTCGGCATTGATATAGAGCAATTCGAATTTCGCCAACGTGCTCCCCTTGCCCCACCCTACAAACTGCTTTATGTAGGCAACCTCACACCCATCAAGGCTCCTCTTATGCTGATGAAGGGCGTTGCCCGGTTTTTGGAATCCCATGATGCTACCCTTACCGTCCTGGGAGGGGATTACCACAACGGGGAAGTTCATGCCTTGGTGAAAGAGTTGGGCATTGAGGACCGCGTAGTTTTTGCGGGCGAAATACCCTACGATGAAGTGCCTCATCACATCCAGGAGGCAGACATTCTGGTCCATGGCTCCTTGCATGAGGGCCAGGGATTGGTGTTCTCCGAAGCCTTTGCCAGTGGCACGTTGGTAGTTTCCAATCCGGTGGGAATAGCGAGCGATTTGGCCGAAGTAGCGGTTACCCCTTTTGCCGTAGACCAACCCCAAGCCCTGTGCGATAGCCTAGAGAATTTGTTAGCTCATCCCGATTGGCAACTGCAACGGCGGGAGGCGGGCAGAGATTGGGTAGCTCAGCAGACCATCTCAAACATGCTAGCCCGCTATGTGAAGTTGTACGATCGCTTAATGGATTAACCTATCCCTGTTTTCCTCTATAATTTGGTCTCCGCATGCAAGTAAGTGTTGTTATCCCTACGCGCAACCGGGCAGAAAGCCTCACCCGGCTTCTTGGTTCTTTGGCCCTACAGACATATCCCATTGCAGAAGTACTTATCGTAGATAGCAGTGATGATCTGGGATATCATGCCGGACTCCAAGCTCAATTCGAAACGCTTCCTATTCGGTGGCTGGATTCTGAAGCTTCCGTTTGCATACAGCGCAACACGGGCATCCAAGCGGCCCAAAGCCCCTGGGTATGGCTCTGTGACGACGATATTGAACTTGAAGCAGACTACTTGCAGCAGCTCATGGCCTACGCCCAAGCCAACCCGGAAGCAGGTTGCCTTACTGGCTGGTGGGTGCAGAAGGAATCCGATGGAAATTGGCACTCACTATACCCGCCTAAAAACCTGGCAGGCCTCACCTTGAGTTGGTTCTTTCAGCTCAGTATATGGGGCAACCCCGAAGACACCCCTGCACCCGCTCTATTTCAGAGTTGGAAGCAATACCTGGTCCGGTATTACCAAAGCCATGGCAACACCCTTACCCGGGCAGGCTGGC
>JBCBHI010001074.1:0-2182 GCA_038525885.1 Bacteroidota bacterium | reverse complement strand
TCCACTTCCAGCTGGTAATGACCTGTTTTCACTCCTAAAAGTTTCAACCCGGAAAGAAATAGAACCGAGCCATATTCTTGGACCAAACCAAGCTATCCCTCGACTAATTGTCTTTTTTACAGGCCTTTCTTTGCTAGTATTGTGACCTACAAAATCTAACCTTAATCTGTATTGCATGGATACTACCTACGTTCAGGCCTATGGGGTCTATCAGGGATTTATTGCTCGGGGCGACCTTATCAAAAAGCATTGGCTGGAAGATGCTGATGGCAATCAAATCAAGCTGGAAGGAAAATGGCACAAGTCAGGCTTCTTTAGTACGGATGAGAATTTTTTCACGGTAAGCGGGATTGCCGGAGAGCCGGTGTCTGCTGAGGAGGTACCTAACAGGCTACTCGCGTTGGCACAGCAAACTCTTACCCGACACTATGGTGAGGAGTATGCCCAAAACATCTCTTGTTTTGCCAGTGATAGTTCTGTGGGTTACGAATATCCTATTCTAACCCCCAAAGAAGCCACGGAAATCCATCCCCTGGCCGATTCCTTAGGAGCCGCTGCTACGCTACGCTATGCCTACGCTTCTAACTACGCCTATGCACTTGAAACCGATGATTACTCCCTGGTTGCCGAGCCCCTTTTTCAGAAGTTGATGGTACCCTCAGGGGCCCAAAAACCGACCGTATTAGAAGAGTCAAAAGGAGAGAAAGACATTTTTGCCGTAGCTCTGAAAGTACCCGCCGTGGAAGGGCTGCCAGAGGAAATCATTATTGCTTACAAGGGGACCAATTTTGGACGGAAGGCAGACCGCGACCGCGACATCGAAATTGGTTTGGAGAACTTTAAAAACTACACGGAGTGGGACCGAAACTCCTATGCTTTTCTGCAAAAAGTGCTCGCCAACTTTGGCCCCAATGAGGCTTCTTTCGCCAGGGGGTTCAACGGCACTCCCAGAGGCGCATACAATGTAGTGCTCACAGGCCACTCACTGGGCGCCTACACCGCCACCGGTATGGGCACGCGCACGGGCATCAAGACCCGGGTATTTTCTAGCCCTGCCACCAAAATTGTAGAAAGCCTACCCAAGTTCTTTGCTAATACCATGTGGATGAGAAATGTGATGAACTACTTCCGCAAATCGGATTTGGTGGTATCCACCGGGCGGCATGACGAAAACCGGATCAGCTTCCCGGCACACCCCGAGGGCCGTGAAGTCCCATTCTTTGGATGGCATCATCACCCAGGTGCTTATGCCTTGGTACGAAGGAGGCATCCTGGAAACCACCGGAGTCTGGATACAGCCCAATATTTCCATAGGGGCTGGGGTAGAGCACCGCATCAACACCTGGGAAGGTAAATAGTAGCGGATAGCTTCTAAATATTCATGATACTGAACCCGGGCCTGAACCCTATTCGATGGAGGAAGGCCCGGTATTTAGCCGCTTAAGGCTGGGACTCCTACTTCTCTTGCCTATTCACTAGTACCTCTACTAACGCTTTAGCGAGCGCCTTCCTCTGGTCAGTAGTTTGCAACTGCTCTCTATCCTGCTCATTAGATAGGTACCCGACATCCAAATGCACCGCCGGGATTTCGATGCCGGACAATATCCTGGGAGTGGCTTCTTTACTTTCCGCAGGCACCTCTGGGTTGTGCTGTTGCAAAGCAGCCAGAAGTTGCTCTGCCAGCAGAGCAGAGGCTTCCCGATTGGGTTGGTCTAGGTGAACGATGCTCAAGTATCCTCGCTGGGCTACGGAAGGTGCACCTTGCAGGTGCAGCGATAGAAAAACTCCTTCTTGGATGCCCTCAGCCATGGCTTGCCGTTCTTGCAAGGACACCTCTACATCTTCCGTGCGGGTCATCAGTACCTGTACCCCCTCGGCTTCGGCCTGTTGCCGAATCTCCTGCGCAAGCTCCAGCACCAAGTTGGCCTCGGTCACTTGGGTGTGCAGCTCATAGCCCTTATCCACCCCGCCATGCCCTGGATCTAGAATGATCGTAAAGGGCTGCTCTATTTGCGTGACATGGGTAGTGCGGCAGGCCGTAAGCATGAAAAGTAAGAGAAGTGGCAATAGGTTCTTCATAATGAATATGAAAGCTGTTGAAGGGAGAATTTAGGAAAGAGCAATAAGGTTACAATAGCCGGAATTGGCTCAGGGGTTATTGTGCGTTTTTTGTGTCCAGATG
>JBCBHI010001073.1:0-2185 GCA_038525885.1 Bacteroidota bacterium | reverse complement strand
TACTTTGTTCTTTACCACTAGCCGAAACTCACTAGTGGATTCGCTCACTCGTGCTTGGGAGACCACTGAGCTATGGAAACATTTGGAAAGCCCCACCAACGGCAATAGCAGTATTTACTGGGTGGAATTTGACCCTGAACTATACCGTACTAATAAATAAGCAGGCTACTGAATTAATGAAAAAGCGCCCTCCAAAAGGAAGGCGCCAATGTTGTTGCTGAGAAATAAACCAGGAACGGACGATTCTCTTGCTTTGGCTAGAAGCAAGGAATCCTTAGTTGTTGGTGCGGTAGATGTGCGTATCACCGATGGTCATCAGGCGGCTGGAGTTCAGCATCGCTTCTGACAAATCAGCATCCTGAGTCATGCCTGCGAAGTCTACCGAGCCTTCGGCTACTAGCTCATCCTGAGCATTGTAAACTTTTACCGTTTGGGTGGCTTCACCCATTCCGAAGAACATTTCGATTTCGGCTTCCTCAGTACCCATCATATCGGCTACTTCAGAGATAGAACGCTGTGCTTTCACCTCTTTCTGGTGATTCAATTTGTTGGCAGTAGCAGCAAAAGAAGTGGTGGCGAATCCTACCAAAGCGAAGAGTATCATTACCTTTTTCATGTGTCCTAGCATTTTGTGTTTTTGACCGTTGTACACTCTTTATACTAGTGCCGTGCCAAAAATTACAAAACACTGATTTTGAATGGTTTACAAAAACCACCCTAGGTTTTAGTCAGCAAAAAGTGTACGGTTATGTACAGTTTCGAACACAAAACCGAACAACTATTCCTCAGAATAATCATAATTGGACAACAACGGTCCACCCTTAGCAAGTTGCCGGTGACGGGCTCGCTGCCCATTAACACTGAAAGTCGCGCCAAGACAATGGCGGGAAGTTCCCAGAAATCTTGTTTGATCCACTTGGCATTGCTATGCCCTTGGCAGATCCCAAAGAGAACCCCACACACCAGGAGGCATGTGGGGTTGTAAGGTGTTTAGTAGGAAAGCTTAGTGCCCTGCACCACAATGGCAACGGGGCGCCATAAAGCTATTGCTACCCTGATGCCATTCGAAACGACGGTCATACCCGTCTAGCTCCCACCAAAACTTGGGTCGTTCTTGTACCTCGGGCAAGATCTGTTTCATAGTCTCGGCTTCATATAGGCGTCCATTAATCATGGTGTACTTCACTTGCTCAGTAGCGTAGATATCCTCCAGGGGATCGCCATCAATCACGATGATATCTGCAAGCTTACCTACTTCCAAACTACCTAAACTTTCGTCCAACCCTAAAGAAACTGCACCATTGATGGTGGCTGTTTTCAGAGCTTCCAGATTGCTCATTCCCCCTTGGGCCATCATCCACAGTTCCCAATGCTCGGCCAGGCCATCTAGCTGGCCATGCGCTCCGGTGTTTACCAGCACTCCGGCATCTACCAGCTTTTTATCGCTTTGCGAGGTTAGGATGTGACCATTTTCATATTCCTCATCGGGCAACATGGCGCGGTGTCTCGACCGGGAGTCAATTGGCCCACGGGGCATGAAAGTGAGCAGGCGCTGCTTTTCCCATACGTTGGTCTTCTGGTACCAATAATACTCTCCACTTACTGAGCCGTAGTTTACTACGTGGGTAGGTGTATAGGAGGTACCTGAGGCTGCCCATAGCTGTACCACATCATCGTAGAAAGGCGCAATGGGAATGTTGTGCTCAATGGTGGTATGACCGTCCAGAATCTGGGTCATGTTATGGTTGAAGGTAGAACCGCCTTCGGGTACTACCATCATACCCAACTCACGGGCTGCTTGAATTACCTGCTGACGCTGCTCACGGCGAGGTTGGTTGTAGCTCTTCACGCTAAAAGCGCCATAGGCCTGGGTACGGCGCAGAGCACTACGGGCATCTTCCAGGCTATTGATCACCGCCTTGAAATCCCCATCTGCCCCATACAGAATAATACCCGTGGAGAAAATCCGTGGCCCTACCATGTGGCCGGCCTTTACCATTTCGCTTTGGGTAAATACCATTTCGGTATTTGAACTAGGGTCGTGCGTGGTGGTTACGCCATATGCAAGGTTGGCCCAGTAGCTAGGCTGCTTTTGAGGGCTCTGCCCCTGGCGGAAGGTACCCATGTGGGCATGCGCATCTACCAGTCCTGGCATGATGGTCATACCGCTAGCGTCTATCAGTTC
>JBCBHI010001072.1:0-2185 GCA_038525885.1 Bacteroidota bacterium | reverse complement strand
ATCAGGTATGTGATAATCAAACCCAGCCTGGGTTTACTCATTGGGGATCATTTGCAGAGTATGTCACCATAGACCATGCAGATATCAATCTGGTGCGGCTGCCAGAGGCTATGGACTACGTGACGGCGGCTCTGTTGGGGTGTCGCTTTGTTACCTCCTTTCGGGCAGTCAAAGACCAGGGGAAAGTATCAGGAGGGCAGTTTGTTGCCGTGCACGGTTGTGGTGGCGTAGGGCTCTCTACCATTATGATCGCCCGGGCTTTGGGTGCTCTCCCTATCGCCATTGATATTGATGAGGCAACCTTGAAGTTGGCAAAAGAGCTAGGGGCGGTGGCGGCCATCAATGCTCAGGAAACGCCCAATGTGGTAGAAGCTATTCGTGATTTTACCCAAGGCGGGGCCCATGTCTCCTTAGATGCGCTGGGCAGCGCACAAACCTGTTTCAACTCGGTGGCCTGTTTGCGAAAGCGGGGCAAGCATATTCAAGTAGGGTTAATGACCGGGGATCATGCTCATGCCTCGGTACCTATGGCCCAAGTACTGGCAGACGAGCTGGAAATTCTGGGTAGCCACGGCATGCAAGCCTACCGATATCCTGAGATGTTGGAGATGATTGCTCAAGGCCTTATGCAGCCCGACCTCCTGATCGAGAAACGAATTTCTTTAGCGGAAAGCACCCGCGCATTGCCCCGCATGAATGAATTTACCGGGACGGGAGTCTGGGTAATTGATCAGTTATAGCGCCTTGCTCTCTGTGAGAATTTTGCATGGAAAGGTGTTTCGCTATTTCCACCCATGGAAGGTCTGGCGGTGAAACTGAGCAGGGCTCAGCTTATCGTTGATCAGTTCGGGTTTTATGGCCTCGTGCAATTGTGGCAGGGCATGAAAGGGAACCGCAGGGTACGCATGGTGCTCTGCATGGTAGGGCATGTTCCACATGATGTACCGGACCCATCGCGGTACCCGGATGGTGCGGGTTTTTTCGAGGATGTTGCCTTCGTGAGGGAGCCCATTGTGTTCCATGACCAGGTATCCCGCTAGTGACATATGCGCTACTGCTTGCCCAATGAACAGGCTCCAGAAACCGGGGTCTACCTGCACAGCAAGCACCGCAAAAGTTAGCCAAATGGCCAATACCCCCCAGCTTTCGGCGGCGATGCGCGCTCTTTGGCCTGGGCGTACAAAAGGATATAGCTTGTTGCGGATGGGCTCTGGCATGCCCAAGGCCCCCATCCATGTCATCATTACTTTGAAAAGGAAGAGCGGCAGCCCCGTAAGCCAACTAAGGTACAGGGGCGGTTGCGTAAGCATAGAAGGCATGGGTTTGTGTCCCAAGGATATTTCTGGGTCTTTGCCCGGGACGTGGGTATGGCGGTGGTGGGTAAAATGCAGCTCCCGAAACAGATTTGAGGGATAAAAATGTGCCACCCCAGCCAGAAAGGCGGCCAAGCGGTTGGCTTGCCGGGAACCGAAGGCGGTACCGTGTCCGGTTTCATGAAGAGCCGCAAAGGCACTACAGCCGCCCGCTGCGAAAGCTAGCAAGGCCAAACCCCAGAGCCAGGGCTGTTGGCCCCAACTGATAACCATCACATAGCCAGAACTGAGTAGGACCAGAAACATTAGCACAAACCGGCCAGTGGCAGGGTTGTGGCTACGTTTCATTAGTGGAAGTAAGGCCTCTTTGGGCAATTTTTCGGAAGTGTGAAACTGTGAGTCCATCAATTATTCTTACGCAAAAGAAGAGGAGAGGTGTCCCAAGTCTCTATGAATTTCAGCCATTAATTTCGTGCGTGTAACGGTGGGTTTGGCCTTTCATAGATCTCAAACTATCCTGCCAGGAGAGTATGTATGCACTGGTCGGCTACTCACTAGGCCCGATGCCCTGCTTTTTGGCGAAGGCCAGCAAGCCTGTTTTGGGCAGAATAAACTGCTGGGCATAGCGCACGAAATTCTCGGCGGGCTGTAGGGCCGCAAAACCAATCAGGAAACCATCTTCCCCAAACCACACCAAAGCCCCGCCTCGGCAGGTGGTCTTCATGCGTACTTCGCCGGGAATCGTATGGGGCTGGGTTTCAGCCAGTCGGCACGACTACCACCGCCTATGCCGGGTGCTAGACCGGCTGGCCGAAACCCAGCCCCATACGATTCCCGGCGAAGTACGAATGAAGACCACCTGCCGGGGCGGA
>JBCBHI010001071.1:0-2188 GCA_038525885.1 Bacteroidota bacterium | reverse complement strand
GAATTGCGGGTGGCGGGCCATCCTATCCATCCAGCCCGTGTTGAGCCCCCGCTTTTTCTGGTTGAGCATCTCCCGGAGCGCTTTCCGTTGTTCGGAGGTAAGCATACCCCGGCGTTCGGCAGTAGGCCAGTCATCACCCAAATACATGGGAGCTTCCGTACGGCCTTGTTTCAGCAGATCTGCCACTCGGTCCTGGCGGCTCAAACGGCTCAGTGCCTGCCACTCCTGGTACCGCAGGCCAAAACCAGCCCGGCGGTACAAGTGCAATACTTCAGCGTAAGTTTCCATAGGTACGGGTTGGACGCAGAAACTATGCCTGCGTTTAATTTCTACTCTTCTATACCACTAAGAGAGGCTCCACCCTAATGGCCAAACTTTCCAACCTACCAGACCTGTACATAAATTTTTGAGGAATAATTTAAACTATTTGACCCTAGATAGTTTCTAATAATAAATCAATTATCATGAAACGAGTTAGAATATTTGGCTGCCTACTTGTGTGCCTTTCAGTTTGGGGGCTGCCGGCCAGTGCCCAATCCCAACAGCTCAAGGGCATTTTCATTACGGAAGAGGAGGATGGGAAGGTGCAATTCTATCAGCGTGGAGCACAGTTTATTGGCCGGCTCATTTGGTCCATCTCCCCTACCAAGGATGTGAATAATCCAGACCCTGCAAAGAGGAACCAGAACACCGTAGGCCAGGAGATTTTCTTCCTCATGAAAACTGACGACAACGAGTGGGAAGGGGAAGTGTACAACTCCAGAGACGGCCGCACCTATAGCGTACAGCTGTGGTTCGATGATCAGCGTACGCTGAAAATCAGAGGCTACATTGGGCATCCCTTATTGGGCAAAACTGCCACCATGTTTCTAGCTCCATAGCTAAACATTCCTCTCCTGCCGTGAGGCAATCTGCCATTGCTTGGGCGACTGCCCAAATCTATCTTGAAACACCTTGATGAAGTGGCTCACGTTATCATAGCCAAACTGGAAGACTACCTCCTGAATACTGAGCTGGGCATCCTGTGAGAGCAGCCCTTTGGCCTTGTCCATTCGTCGGTGGACGAGCCAGCGCTTGGGTGCCTCCCCAAACTGCCGCTTGAAATCGCGATGAAAGGTGGACAAGGAACGCCCGGTGAGATGGGCATAATCCTCCACACTGAAAGGCTTATCATAGTGCTGCTCCATGAGCGCAGTAATGCTCTGCCGTTTCCGGTATTGGCTGGCCTGCAGGCTCTCCAAAAATGCCCGTCCGGGCAAGGCGCCGTGGGCCAGATGCAATAGTTCCAGCAGCTTGTATCGCGTAACTTTCCCTTGGGTGTAAGGACCGTACAGGTCTATCAGGCTTTGGGTAAAGGTCTGCAGCGATTCCGGAAAACCGAACAAGGCTACTTGCGGAGCACGTACCTGAGATGGGGTGGGAAACTCTGCTAAAAACTCTGCCAGTAGATCCTCTTTAAAGAAGAAAACCAAAGCCCGGAAGGGCTCATCGGCCGGAATCATATCGCTAATGAAGTACACCCCCACGGGCAGCAAGACCATCTGCCCTGGCTCCACCACCAGACCCATCCCCTCCTCACCACTGATGCGCAGCTTACCAGAACGAACCACCGTAAGCGCAGGCTGGGCTACGTACCGTTCGTTATCCGCATTGACCTGGGTCGCCACTTTATCAATCAGGCAGTTTTGCCCGTCTACCATTACCTTGGTGATGGCATCGTTTTGCAGGAAAGCTTGTGGTACGGTGAGCATAAACAAAGAAAGAGGACCCGGGTCTTACGTTAACTCATCAAGCTACAAAAATGCGGTTTTTCGGTCAGTACTTCCAGCCAGTCACTTCCTCTTCGAAGGCCGCAAACCGGATTTTCAAAGCTTGGATTCCTTGCTGCTTTTCCTGAGCGGAAAGAAAGCTGTAGGTGATGCTATTATATACCAAGGTCTTGATTTCGGAATAGGTGATCTCAGGATAGGCTTTGGCTAGCATCACGAATTGCTGGGTCAGGTCCGTACGTAAAATGCCCGCATCATCCGTACCCAGTACCAAGGGTACTCCCGCCTGATGGTACAAACCAAAAGGATGTTCGCGTCCCGAAACATCGAGGATAAAATCGTTGCTGGCAAAGTTGATTTCCTCGGCAACCCCTTCCTCGGCCATATGCTCCAGCAGAACATTGGAGTTTCGTTCGTAG
>JBCBHI010001070.1:0-2201 GCA_038525885.1 Bacteroidota bacterium | reverse complement strand
TGACAGAATATATAAGTTACAAATTTTGCTTCATTGGTAAAATCCGCTAAGTGTTCTCTCCTTCGTGAGAGCCCTTATCTTTGCCGCATGGTTCAAGGAAAATCGGGTCCGGTATTATTGGTTTTGGTGGGCCCTACGGCGGTCGGAAAAACAGACCTGGCGGTGCAATGGGCAAAGGCATGGAATACCGAAGTGATTTCGGCTGATTCCAGGCAGATGTATCAGGAAATGGCCATTGGGACGGCTAAGCCCACGGTAGAGGAGATGCAAGGAGTACCGCACCATTTTATAGATGACCGTTCGGTTAGGACCCCCATGAGCGCCGGAGATTTCGAAAGAGAGGCAGTAGCCAAGGCTGAAGCTTTGTTTCGGCAGTATGATGTGGTAGTGGTAGCCGGCGGTTCTGGTTTGTACGTGAAGGCGCTGCTGGAAGGCTTTGATGACATGCCTGCCATACCCGATGGGGTGCGGGAGGAACTGAACCAGAGGCTGGCTAGCGAGGGCTTGCCCTCTTTACAAGAACAATTGCAGGCTCTGGACCCTGAACACTACGAGCGGATGGACATCCAAAACCCCCAACGGGTTATTAGAGCCCTGGAAGTCTGCCTGGCTACCGGCCAGCCGTATACTGCCTACCGCAAAGGGCAGGGGAAAGGCACCGCTCGCCCCTGGCGGAGTGTGGTGGTTGGCCTGGACCGTGACCGAGAGGAACTCTACGACCGGATTAACCTCAGGATGGACCTAATGCTGAAAGCGGGCTTATTAGAGGAAGCCAAGAAGCTATATCCGCTGAAGCACCTGGACCCAATACAAACGGTGGGGTACCAGGAAATATTTGGATGGATGGATGGCCAGTATGATCAAGAGGAGATGGTACGGCTTCTGAAACGGAATTCGAGGCATTATGCCAAGCGGCAGCTTACCTGGTTTCGTCGTCAACACCAAGTGACTTGGTTTCGCCCTGATCAGACCACAGCAATAGATGCTTTTGTAAAGCAATCCATGGCTGATTCAGTAAAGGATTAAATCGGTTGGTGTCCCGTGAGCTTTCCTACAAAGCTATTGGGTTTGCGGGTAACTAGGGCATTGTATTGCTGTACCAACTGTTGGTACTCATCCATGGTCTTTTGCGATGCCAGGAGGTGTTTCTTAAAGGCCGTTACTCCCTCTTCGTCCAGTTTTCCGGCTACCGCTAGTTCGTCTACTTTGGAAAGGATTTGATTCTGGTAGCGAAGCAAGCCCTTAGCATTCCCAATTTCTTTCCAGGCCAAAAACTCCAGGTCTTTAACTGAAAGCAGGGTTTTGACCAAGTTGATGCGTTCTTCAGCCAAGGACTTCATTCTTTCCAGTGCCAAGGTTAGTTGGGAATTTTTGGAACGAATAGTGGTGTAGGAAAGCATGAAGGCCAAGAATACAAGCGAGAAAATGGCCACAAAGGTGGGGAGGGTACCTAGCATGGTGCAAAGTTAAATCAAAATAGGAACCTAGGGTACCCAAGCGGGTACAGGTTTAGATGAAATCTGTGCGTTTAGGGAATTTGTTTGATCCAAGTCGCCAGCCTAATCTAAGGACCTGCTCTCCGCTAGGATTGGGGGCTTTGTAGTTTGCCCTTTATGCCCATGAACATACCTTCTTCATTGAAATCAGCCGTGATTTCTTGCCCACCCCGGGTAGCCCGTAGTGCATGATCATCCTGCTCGGTGACTTCCAGACCTCTCGCTTGGCCATAATGCCGGAATACCTCCCGGTGCTGAGTAGGGGCTAAGCCTACAGATAGTTGGGGGAAAAGGGTGATTACCCTTTCCAAGGCATCAGGATTGACAGGGGGGATGGAATCGCTTTGTAAAGTGACTACCAAGGTTCCAGAACCATAGTTGGCGCAGTAGTAGGCATTCGCCTGAAAAAGTGCTCGCCCAATGCTGCCTACTTGGTGCTCAAACCCCTCGGGCACGCCAAAGTGTGGTAGTGTAAGCTCCTCTATCCCGTGTTGTTGCCCCAGTGCCTATAGCTTTCGGGCATCCTCTAGGACATTCTCCGGGATATTGCTCTGGTCATTGGCCCAAGCCCACAACCAAGATTGATCCTGGAAGGATAAGGAGCCCAGAACCTGGATGGGGAAACTAAGTTGCTCACCAAAAGTAAGAATACCGGCGGGTAGGTCTATTTGCCAACCTGGGTGACCTGATTGGCAACCAAGGTTG
>JBCBHI010001069.1:0-2203 GCA_038525885.1 Bacteroidota bacterium | reverse complement strand
CGGGCTCAATTCAGACCAAGCTTTTGCAGGTGTGATTGGCCCGAATACCCCAATAGCTACAGCAATAGCCAGCTCGAAGTTATTCCCCGCAGCGGTGAAAGAAAGCGCCGCATTCTGAGGATATTCAGCGCCTAGGCGGTTACCCACCCAAAAGCTGATACCGAACATCAGTAGGAAGTAAATGACCAAGGGTACAGCCACTTGTACTACCGCTAGTGGCAACTGTACGATCAGATTGCCCTTCAGGCTAAACATCACCATAATGGTAAACAGCAGAGCTATGAGGGTAATGGGGGAAATCCTGGGAATAAACCGGTTCTGATACCAGTCATCGCCTTTGGCTCGGCGCAACACGTACCGAGTGAGGAATCCCATTCCAAAGGGCAATCCCAAATACAGGAGCACGCTCTGGGCCACCTCTCCAATCGACAGCTCGAAAGCAAGCCCTTCCAGGCCTATCCACGTGGGGAATACCGTAAGAAAAAGGTAGGCGTAGAAGCTATAGCCAAATACCTGAAACAGGCTATTGAGTGCCACCAAACCAGCAGCGTATTCCCGGTTACCTTCGGCCAGTTCATTCCAAACCACCACCATGGCAATACACCGTGCCAACCCTATCAGGATAATCCCTGCCATATATCCCGGCTGATCCCTCAGAAAAACCACGGCTAAGACAAACATGAGCAAAGGCCCCACTATCCAGTTCAGGAAAATGCTCATACCCAAGAGCTTACGGTTCTTGAACACCTGCGGAAGTTCCTCATACCGCACTTTGGCCAGTGGAGGATACATCATCAAAATAAGCCCCACCGCCAAGGGGATGTTGGTAGTCCCGCTGCTAAGTGATTCTACAAACTTGGGAAAACCCGGGAGGGCATACCCTATACCTATGCCCACGGCCATGGCCAGAAATATCCACAAGGTGAGCCAACGGTCTAGGAACGAAAGTTTCTTTGTTGCCGACATAGTGTACTATCCTTTTAGAGTTTGCATTACGTAAGCCATCTCAGTAGCAATCTGCAAGCAACGCTCATCATACCGAGCTTGCTCCTCAGGGGTATCATCCGCCTCCTTAGGATCTTGGTAGGTAAGCGAAATCCGCTTTCTTGCGCCAGGCACAAACGGGCAATTGGCATCCGCTTCGGAACAGGTCATCACCGCGGCCTTAATGTCTGTGGGAATTGATGGGTCATCATACACCTTACTGAAAGCCTCTAACGGCTCCGTGGCATCAGAAAACCGAACTTGATAGTGTGGATTTTCCCCTCCGGGGTTATGTATTTGGAAACCAATTCGCTGCAAAGCAGCTACGGCCCGTGGATTGAAGGCGGTCGTTTCCGTACCCCCAGAGTAAGTATGGACGTTCTCAATACCAAAAAAGGAAGCCATGGTAGCTGCCCACACCTGCCCAAAATGGCTCCGTCGGCTATTGTGCGTGCAAATGAAAACCAGGTTGACTGGCAAATTTGCGGCTTGCTGGTCCCGTACAAAAGAGACTACCTGGTCCAGAATAGGAATACGAGATTCAGGAATCTGGCCAATCCCTTGAACCGCCAGTTCGATGTACTCGGTGATGGTGGTGTACATGATATTCTTAAGAAGCGATAACCCTATTCACCTTGAATCGGGATTGCAATATTGCAATGCTTTCAGTCGAATATCCGTTCTCCCTACATTATGTTTTTATGTACTCTTTGTGGCGTCTACTAGTCTCAGTTGGTGAGGGCTGGTTTTTGGTACCCTTTCTATCATACCTCGGGCTTCCAGGTCCAGCTTTACCGAAGTAACGTACCATACCACTTTCCCATCGAAGGTACTCTGCAAATCATCGTAGGCCTCATCTGCTAAGTCGCTAAAGGTAGTATTAGGGTGATCCTTGAGTTTTTTAAGGATGTATTCAGCAATCACATCATATCTGCGTTTCAGAATATTCACTCCAGCCTTACCTTGCGGATGTAGGGTTAAAATTTTTTCCTCTGCCATATCAAATAATGTTGTTAACCTAAATCTACTCAGGATGGCTCTGAAATAACACCCTACACCTTGGCAAATAGGTATCCGAAAACGGATCTATACCTTACAAATTCTCTACACTACCTCTCCTTATGAAATCTCAAATTCTCATGCTAGGATTGATACTTTCAATCCCCACTAAATTTCTCGCCCAAGATCTCTCACTTGAGGACCTTACCAATCAGACTTC
>JBCBHI010001068.1:0-2203 GCA_038525885.1 Bacteroidota bacterium | reverse complement strand
TTGACATGTACCTCTGAAATGGGAATAAGCTGAAGACCTTGAGCGGGTTGTGAAGCGTCAAGTCCAGCAAGCCCCCGGAAATAGTCTTCTTCTTCGAAGAAGTGTAAATCCTGGATGTTCTGTAAAGCAGGAGCCACGCTGGCCTTGCTAGCTCCGGGGGCTAGCAATACGTATACCTCTGACTGTTTGGCTTCCCAGTAAGTACTCATAAAATCATACCGTGGGGCATGCTGCATGGGCACCAGAAAATCGAACTCCAACTGAGACTGGCCAGAAGGGTCTTCTAATACGGCTCCCACGGTCAAATCCACCTGATTGTTCCATATAGAGACTTGGAGGGTTTGCCCTACGGCGGGATTGTTACCGAAGAACTCCCGGGCCTTCCGCTCAGTCATCGCAATCTGATAGGGATCGCTCAAGGCCTCTGCCGAGCCGTACTTCACCGGAAAGGAGAACATACTCAGGAAGTCTTCTTCCACAAACATGACCTCCTCCTGCTGCTTGCGGGTTCCCCATGCAAAAAGAGCCTCGTCTACGTTGGTAGCTACTGCCCCCTCTACTCCAGGTACGGTTTCTTTGATGGCCTGGCTGATGGGCAAGGGAAGGGTAACCGCAAGGCCATGGTCTGGAGCCCGCTCACCCAACCAGGTAGTGTCGGTATGATGGTCAGGGCCGAAAAAATGCCATTGAGAAAGGAGATACAAGCGGTCGCCTTTCTCATGAAAACGGTCATACCCCCGCTCGAACTGTACATACAGCAGGATGAGCACACAAGCAGCCAGCCCTAAGGCCAGGCCGCCCACGTTGATGAGGGAGTGTAGCCGCTGTTTCTTGAGCGTCCTTACACTTACTTTGAGATAGTTTTTAACCATGAGTTGTTGTTGCATTAGAGGTATATCAAAGAACTTGCGCAAGTACCGCCACCGGCAAAACCTGAGTACATCCCAAACGAAACGCGCTTTGGCCGTACGAGGAGATTTTTCCTCGCAGCGCATATCGAAGAGTTCGTACAGGTCCCCTTTGATCTCCTCGCGGTACCGGGGGGTACAGTAGAAATCAAAGAAGGCTTCTGCCCAGCGTGGCGGATTGTTCGGTTTCATCCCTGCTTAAGATCGAAGGCCACCGGCGATATCTGATTCCACAGTTGATTGCGCATCTCGCGCACGTTGGCCAGTGCTCGCTGACCCGCGGTGGTTACCCGGAAATAGCGTTTGCGACGCCCTCCCCTTTCGGTGGTGGCACCGCCCATTCTCGATTCCAGGAAGCTTTTTTCTTCCAGCCGGTGCAAAGCACTGTGCACCGCACTGATGTTGATGCTTCTGCCCGTCTGCTCGGCAATCTGTTTTTGTATGGCCACTCCGTAGGCTTCATCGTACAGTACCCCTACTACCAGTAGCACCAATTCTTCAAACTCACCAAGATTTTCCCTTGTTGACATCGGCAATAAATAACTTTCTTTCACAATTGTAGAAGTAATTAACCGGACCCACAAGGATTATTTTCACTTTTGCAGAATAAATAGATCTGGTGAGTGCGATGTAGAGCGAAGGATGTAAGATTTAAAGTCACAGAAGGTTAGGTCTTAGTATTTGCCTGCTTCATGCCTTGGAACCTCCTAGTTTGTCTAAGGGTGCCAAAGTTTTGGCCTCAAAACTTACGTGCACTTCAGTTTTGGCATGGGGCTTGCGATACATCTGGCAACAACGAAAAGCTATGAAACGAACAGCATTTTTACTTGCAACGCTTACCACCTTTTGTCTTAGTTCGTGTGTCCAGGAAGTACTGGCCCCCGGTGAGATAGAGTTGATATCCGAATCAGGATATATACTGGCGGAGAGCCCGGAAGCGTTATATGGTAAGGTAATTGGAGAATTGCAGATGCAATTTGGAGTGGATCAGAAGGTGACGCTCCTGCAAACTACCATCAAGGAAAATGCTGAATACGTGCTGGCACTGGTAGACTTTGCTACCGAGGCTGGCGAAGAAGGAAATTTGCTATTCATCCTGCACAGAGTCGCGCCTGAAGACCGACTCTGGACGCAAGAAACAAAATATACTACGCTGGCCTGTAGTGGTTCGCTAGGCTGTAAGTTAAATGTGCACGAGGACGATGAGGAAATCTCCTTCCACTGCACAGAGGAGCCATGCGAAGTACAAGCACAAGTAGCTGGCCTGTAAGATTTTATATGCGATAGAGTTGTTG
>JBCBHI010001067.1:0-2207 GCA_038525885.1 Bacteroidota bacterium | reverse complement strand
CCAAGCGTAAAATTGAGACACTAATTTTTGCTTGGCTTTTGATACGGCACCCAATTGATGACTTTTTAGCAGCCTCTAAGGACATTGCCGGACCATTCCTATAGATTATATCGTTAATTTGCATTTTGCGAAACCCAAAAAAAGAAGATCCATCTAAGGCCTATCGCTAATTTACTCTAAAGAAAGAGTAGTGATTTTCAGCCTAGTTAGGGCACCTCATTTCACGGATCTTTTTCTAGTTTTAGGATAGTTTTGCGTATTTGAAGCAAAAAGTGTGAGCACTAGGGTCATTCTTTTTTAGCGAGTACTTGTATAGGAAAAGTGATCTATAGTTGCTATCCTGAGGCTTAATAAATAGACGTACATTAGAACCAAAATCTCAGATAAATCCGGCTGAGCTATGTATCATTTCCTCTTATGTTGGTTCGCCAAGAAATATTAAATCGGTTTTTGGATCATGCCAAGTAAACATAGAATCCTATTGGGTACCCTAGGGGATGATATCCATACGGTAGGAATAAAGCTTATTCAACAGACCCTGGTAGACCATGGATATTTTGTAACCTTTTTAGGGATTCAAAACGAGCTTCAGGATTTTTTTGAGGTGGCTGCAGATCATGAGGTAATCATGATATCCTCACTCAACGGGCATTCGCACGTTTACCTAGACGAGTTTCCCTCACTGATGAGTCATTACCAGGAGAGGTTTAGGGGCGAGACTAAACTCTGGTACTTGGGTGGCAATATTGTGCTGAATCAGGATCCCTTAGAGGTTGAGAAACGATATAGGCAGTTCGGCTTTACCCGGGTGTTTGTGAAGCCGGTGGGTACGGATGAGATCCTTTCTAGTTTGCAACAGGACCTATACACGCATGAAGTAAAGCCCCATGATATACCGAGCAGGATGCTGGAAACCTCGGCCAAGGTAGATCCGCAAGCCAGGTACGCAACTGATACCATCAGTGATCTGCATTTGTTTAGGAAGGAAAGGGAAGTAGTCCTAAATGAATGGAAAAATGGGTTTGAGATAAGGAAATCCAACATCAAGGAAGTCCACAGCCAGGTGAAAAGCCTACCCAAATTACTATTTCGGGCCAAGACGCAGAAGCAACTCCCTCTGATACAACCCAGAACGGGGGTGGCAACTATTAAGGGACAGCAGAAACTATTGGCTGATCTGGGGAAGCATGCCATGGACATTAGTTCGGTACAGTTGGATGCGGCCTGCCGGGTAAACAACTATGTAGATGCTGAAAAGTATATGCTGGAAAGCTTAGTGAAGAATAAGTCACTGCTCAATGGTTTTCCTGTTCCGGTACATGGCCCAGATGGACTGGGTAAAATCATCAAGACTTTGGATAAGCCCTTCCAAGTGAGGGGAGGAGGGCCCGATCATCGGTTTGTGTATGAAACCAGTATCGCTGGAGGAGCTTCCGGGGTGGAAGGAGGATTTTTGTGTTACCTCATGCCCTATACCAAAGACCGCTCCCCCTCTGAGTCACTCAGCTATTGGAAATATGTAGATACTCTGGTGGGGCAGTATATGAGAACCCATAAAGTATCCGTGAACCGGGAGTATTTCGGGACACTCACAGCCACCCTGGTAGAACCCTCCATACCCATTGTTATCAACATCATTCAGGCAGTACTGAGTGTTAAGAACGGTGTGAAGAGCATAACGGTGGGGTATGCAGAGCAGGGCAATAGGGCTCAAGACATAGCGGGTATCCGGGTGATGGAAGAAATGACACACCACTACCTCCAAAAGAATGGGCTCATGCATTATGAGCTGACCACAGTGTTTCATCAATACATGGCTGCTTTCCCCAAAACGGAATCCAGATCGGAACAATTAATCCATGAAAGCTCGGTAACGGCTGCACTAGCTGGTGCCACTAAAATAATGACCAAAACTCCTGTGGAGTCCATCAAAATCCCCTCGGTAGAAGAGAATATTAGAGGGGTGAAGGTTACGCACAATGCTTGGAAGTCAGTAGAGACGGCGAATGTAAACCCCACCGTCCTGGAGGCTGAATTATCCCTGCTGAGGGAAGAAGTCACCGCTATTATGGATGCCATTGAAGAACTCGGAAAAGGGGAATATTCAAGGGGTATCATGCTCGCCTTTCAATACGGAATTTTAGATATCCCATTCTGTCCTAATATCTATGCTAAGGGTGAAGTACTTACCTTCCGAGGTATAGATG
>JBCBHI010001066.1:0-2210 GCA_038525885.1 Bacteroidota bacterium | reverse complement strand
ATACGGTGGCAGGGCAAACCATACCTTTTGAGCGGAAGATAGACCTGGCTGGTTCTCTCACCATCCAGGGTGAGCACCACATCTCGGGTAGTGCTGGTAATACCCGCTTCATGGCCGTTGCTGGACAAGGTAACATCCGAACGTTGATCTCCATCAATATCACCCAGGATGGTGAGAGAACCAGCCAGGTCTATCTTCCGCTCAAAAGGTATGGTTTGCCCTGCCACCGTATCAGCAAAAGAGATAAAGTGGTTGCCTGCGGTGAGGTTGACCGAATCCAGGATGGCATTCAGGCTTCCAGGGCCCGAAGACTGGGTGTTGGTCACGGTGTAGTAGAAGGTAGTGGTGGTGGGGAGGAACTGTCGTTCGAAAGCTCCCGCGTCGGTGCCAAAGCCATAGCTAGGCCTGGGGTTCCCTGCCAGGTCAGTGGTAAGGTCACCCACCAAACCAAATTCCCCGGCATCAAACGCCGGACTACCCTTAGCTGGGGTGAAATCTCCTCCCGATAGGTTATTAAAGTAGCCAGTAAGGTCATCGTCGAACAGAGTACCCGTGGATTGAAAATCGGATTCCGGGTCGATGGAACTTCCCGGATTACTTCCGTTTGGGGCAAGATTGCTTACCAATAGGCTATTTTCTAAGGTGAACTGGGCTCCGTTTTCACCATAAAATGTGTGGGCATCATAGGAGGTGTTTCGGGTGAAAATAGTGTTATCGGCCATAGTAACGTGAGAAAGCGTTACCTGTCCTCCAATGCTTCTAAAAGGGATAGTAATTTCGTTGTCGTGAATCAGGGTGTTTTGCAAGGTTAATGCACCACCTCGTAATTGAAAGAATATGGTCCATCCGGGTATACTCTTTATATCATTAAACACACAGTTGGTGATGGTACCGTACCCCCCGTTCAAAACGAACAAGCCATAAACGTTTCTGCTTGCTGTGAAAGTAGTATTGTTGACCGTTACGTTTCCGGAAGAGTAAAATAGGTAGCCTCTGAAATTGCTGAAGGAGCAGTTTTGCACCTGAATCACTTGGCTATTCAGTCTGAATATTTCGCGGTAAAAATTCCGATATGATATGTTTTCGAACTCTATATTGTGGAGTTCAAACTTGGTAGCGGTAGTGGCTGAATTGATGCCGGTTGCATTCAATTGCCCATCTAGGATAACATCCGCTACATCGTCTCCGTCTACATCCCCATCCATAATCAGGTCCCCGGCCAAAACTTCGATCACATAGCCGTAAGGTATGCGGGCACCCTTCAGGGTAGAGTCAAACGTAATGCGAAAGCTGCCCGTTTGACCATCAATGGCCACAAGGGCATCATGTAAACTACCGGGGCCAGCAATGCTGTCAGTAGTTATGACGTAATCGGTAAATGTCTGGAAGCCAAAAGTGGCGCTCAATGAGCTGAGGGTGAAAAATAGAATGAGCCCAAGCCGGACTCGGAAGCTAGAGATGATCATGGTAGTGAGAAGTTATGCCTGAAACCTACGTTATCCTCTGAAGTAGAGGGTTTTAAATCATGAATTTCCCTAATGATACTCTTGTCGGCAAGTCCCCTAATTTGGTATTTATATAGTCTGAAACACCAGGATATTTCTGCGGGAAAAGAAAAGAGGCGACCCTAGGGCCGCCTCTCATTTGTGTCTATCCTACTAAAGGGCTATCGAATTTGTAGCGTTTTCACTTGCTGTCCACCAGGCTGAAATAGGCTGATGTAATAGAGGCCAGGCCTTGCGTGTCTGAGTTCCGAAAGGAGCACCTCGTAGGTTCCTTCTGGGATTGGTTTCGACAGAATAATTTGCCCTAAGGTATTGGTGACACGTAATGTAGTGCCCTGGCCTAATGGAGTTTCAGAGCGCAGGGTCACTCGTCCCTGGGTCGGATTCGGATAAATTTCCCAAGAGGTGGATGTTTCGTCCGCCATGGCAGACCATGCCATTCTGGGAGAAGCGCAGTCGCTGCTGTTTTGGGATAGGCTAGCTAGGGTGCTGATTTCATCAGCAGAAAGGGCGACAGCATACAACTGTACCTCGTCCATGCTCCCTGCGAAAAAGCGATTTTTGCCGGACCGGCCACCCAGCCAAACATCCGTAGTCAAGTTGGGGATGATGGCCCCAGGTAGTTTCTTCCATTGGGCATTCTGTACTCCATCCACATAGCCCGTTACGGTGCCCTGCCCGAATGTGAAGGCCAGGTGGTGCCAG
>JBCBHI010001065.1:0-2214 GCA_038525885.1 Bacteroidota bacterium | reverse complement strand
TTGTACTACTGCCTTGGTCCCTTGACTTTGTTGAATAAGAGGGGTAATGATTTCTGGCGTAGTGCAAGGTGAGCTGGAAGTAGCTGGCAACACCACATTTGGCACTTTGTCGGGCAGTGGGGATCAAATGGTAGTCGTGGATAATACGGGCTTAGTGAGCAGCCAAGAAATCCCGGTCATACCCACTCCAAAACGCTCGGTCAACTTTACCGGCACCCTCCTGTCTTACTCCAAAATCTCAGGCAATTCCACCACCTCGCCCCTCCATGTAGACAATCTCCCCATGGGCACCTTGCCAGGGGTAGGCTATGCTGCCCACGCCGCTGGCAAAATTGTGGGCTGCTCGTTTGCCTCCCAGATCACCTGGGACGTAGCCGATACCTTTACGGTGGAAGTCTTGGTAAATGGTGCTGCCCAAACTGCCCTTACTTTAGATCCGCTTACTGCCAATAACGGGCTTCTCTCCGCTGGGCTCGACACCCTGAATATACCGGTGGCACCAGGCGACAACCTCCGCCTCCAGCTCAATCACCTGAATAATGCTGCCCAGTACAACCTCACCTCCGTCATCGTCTCCTTACTAGTAGAATACGACGCCTAAACCAACTCAACCTCACCGCGTATGCATCCTTCCCAATCCAATGCTGCTTCCCCTACCCCCGGGCATGGACAGCAGCCCATGGGCGAGTTTCAGGCCCAACTCAACACCAGCACGGCCGGGTTTGGCGGCCCCGCTCCCGAAGCCCCAAGTTTAAGCCTGCCCAAGGGTGGCGGCGCCATCCAAAGTATTGGCGAGAAATTTCAGGCCAATGCCGCTACGGGTACCGCAGGGTTTACGGTACCCTTCCGCATGACGCCCAGCCCCAGAGGCTTTAGTCCCGAAATCGCCCTCACGTATAACAGCGGCCAGGGCAACGGTATCGTGGGGCTAGGCTGGGATCTAGGTCTACCCAGCATCACGCGGAAAACAAGTAAGGGGCTGCCCACCTACCGGGATGAAAGTGAGCAGGATACCTTTCTTTTGGCCGGGGCCGAAGATCTGGTACCCTATCTGGAAGAAAATGGCGGTAACTGGGAACCCAAAGTCCATACTGAGGGCGAATACCAAATCCACCGCTACCGACCTCGCACTGAGGGGCTCTTTGCCCGCATAGAGCGTTGGCACCATACGGGCACGAGCATCAGCCACTGGCGCATCACTGATCGTAGCAACGTCACGGCCATCTACGGCCTGCGGGTCGAATGCCGTGTAGCCGATCCTCAGGATGCTACCCACATCTTTACCTGGCTACCCGATCTGCGCCACGATGATAAGGGCAATGCCATCCGGTACCATTACCAGGCTGAGGACAAAACCGGGGTGGATACTACCGCGCTGCACGAACGCCACCGTTCGGCAACCGAAGGCTTGGGTAACCAATGCCTAAAAGAGATACTCTACGGCAATACCATTATGTTTGATCCCGCTGATGTGGAAAGTTGGCTATCTGGCACGGACTGGCACTTTCAGTTGGTCATGGACTATGGGGACCACAGCGGAGATTATCCTACCTCCACACCGGACCAAAGCTGGTCTGTACGGCAAGACCCTTTCTCGGAATACCGCCCGGGCTTCGAACTTCGCCAATACCGGCTCCTACGCCGGGTATTGATGTACCACCACTTCGAAGCCGATCTGGGTCCCGCCCCTTATCTGGTAGGCAGCACCGAGCTTACCTATCAGGAGAGCGGTGAGTTCAGTCTACTCAAAGCCGTGAAGCATTGGGGATACATAGGAGATACCGAGCGGGCAGAATACCCGGAGGTCACCTTTACCTATTCCCAGGCCCAACCCTCCGGCAAGGTGGAAATCGCTCCTGAAGAAATCACAGATGACCTGCCCACAGGCATCGATGGCGGCCAGGTGTCTTTTGTAGACTTGTACGGAGAAGGTCTGCCGGGCCTACTGCATCGTGGGCCAGCGGCCTGGCACTACAAGGCCAACCTGGGCGACGCCAACTTTTACCGCGACAGTGCCCTACCCCCTACGGAACCAGGCCAGCCCACCCTGGGCACTTGGCAGACTAGCCTTGAAGTACCCGCCGGATTCAATGCGCGTTTGGCCGATGTAGACGGAGACGGCGCAGCCGAAGCAGTAATAGAAGTGGGCAATACCACGGGGTACTACGACCTGGCAGCCGGAGAACATTTCGAAAGGGCGGAAGTTTTCGAAAT
>JBCBHI010001064.1:0-2215 GCA_038525885.1 Bacteroidota bacterium | reverse complement strand
TTTTTGCGGTGGGTCTCCACGGTCCGCTCGGAAATAAAGAGCAGCGAGGCTATTTCTTTGGTGGTGTGCTCTTGTACTATCAGTTTGATGATTTCTTGTTCGCGCGGGGTAAGGCTGCTCTCGTTGGGCTTTTCCTCCAGGGCTTGCATGAGGATCTCGGATACTTCAGCACTCAGATAGCGTTTGCCCTCTACTACCCGCTGCAAGGCGGCTAGCAGGCTGTGGTGGGTGTCTTTTTTCTGTACGAAGCCATTTATGCCGGCTTTGATGAGCTCACGGATTACGGCGGAGTCCTCGTGCATACTGAGAACGATCACTTTCAACTCCGGTAAGATGGCTTTGGCCTGCTGTACCAGTTCTAAACCTGACATACCGGGCATCTCGTAGTCCGTGATGAGAATGTCTACTGGCTGTGCCTGGAGGATGGACAGGGCCTGCTGGGGTCTGCCTGCGGCGGCTACTACCTCAAATTGACCGCGCTGCTCCACCAAGGACTTGATGCCATCTACCACGATCCGGTGGTCATCCACCAACAGTACACGATGCTTACTCATGACAAAGGGGTTTACGATGGGTTTCTATAAGGGCATGAGGTTGGGTACAAGGGATACGAAGGTATTAGCCGGAGCGGTCATCAGCCAATACCGAAGGGTCGGTATTTTGTAAGTCGGTACCCGTGTTGGCATGGCTGGGCCAGGCGATAAGGGTGGTAGTGCCCTGCTGGCCGGGTTGCGATTCTATGGTGAGCTCCCCCTTTAGCAGATGAACCCGGAAGTTCACGTTTCGCCATCCGCTGCCCTGGCTATTGCGGAAGGTATCCACGGAGAAGCCCTTGCCATCGTCTTCTACGGTGAGTACCATTTCGTCTTCGTGGCCCGTGAGGGATATATCGATCCGCTGGGGTTGGGCATAGCGGATGCTGTTAGAGATGAGCTCCTGTATGATGCGGTAGAGCGCGGTGGCTTCGGTCTCGGAGAACCTTTCGGGAAGGCCGTAGGTGTGCAGATGCAGGGTGGGGCCTTGGGCGCGGTTGATCCGGTAGATGAACTGGCGGAGGGCAGGTACCAGGCCTTCCTTTACCAATATGGGGGGCATCATGTTGAAGGCAATGTTGCGTACCTCTTGGTGCAGCTCAGCCAGTAGGGCTTTGGAGTTGGCCAGGAGGGGTGGGGCTTGATCGTGTTCGGAATGGTCGATGGTCAGCTTCTGGAGGTTCAGGTTGAGGGCGGTAATCAGTTGGCCAAGCCCATCATGTAGGTCGGTAGCAAACCGGGTACGTTCCTGCTCTTGTGATTCTATGATGGCCTGGGTTTGGGCTTCGCGCAGTTGAGTTTGCTGAGTAGCCAGGGCAGCCTGTTCTCTTTGGTTTTGGCGGCTACGCAGGTAAACTGCTGCGGCCACTACGCCCCCGAGGAGTACCAATAAGGCCACTACCAGGAAGGAATTGCGCTGTAAGCGCAGGGCCTGATTGGTGATCTGGGATTCTTGCAGGGCGTTCTCTTGGTTCAGTAGCGCAATGGCCTGTTCTTTTTTCTCCGTTTCGTACCGTGCGGCTACTTCCTCGGTGGCGGCTACCCGTTCCAGGGCATAGACACTATCGCCATAGGTTACGCTTTCGGTTAGGTGATAAAAAGCGGAGTCAGTAAGGCCTTGTTTGTGATAGGCCTTCGATAGTGAACGGTGTACCTCCCAAAGCTGAAAGGTACTTTGAGTGTATTCTGAGAGGGATAGTGTTTTCAGGAGCGCTTGCTTTCCGGTTTGCACATCCCCTCGCTCTATGGCGAGTTCTCCTAGATTATACCAGGTGTCCCCAATCTCGTTGGCATTTTTACTTCTCTGGGCTTCGGCCAGCGCTTTCTGAAAGAATTCTTCTGCTTGGCCGTACTTCTTTTGCCTGCGGTACAGCACCCCTTGGTTGGTATAGAACTCTAGCCTGCGTTCCGGGGCCTTGTCTAGCAGGGGTTCGATCAAATCATAGTAGTATTGGGCGCTGTCGTATCGTAGGGCGTTTTTGTAGAGTATGCCTAGGTTGGTATACAGGCTGATAAGCCCCAAAGTGTCCCCCAGAGACTCCCGTATGGCCATACTCTCCAGGTAGTATCTTTTTGCCTGTTCTGCCTTGCCCCAGCTGTCTAACGTGGAAGTAGCCGCACGGTACGAAACGGAGAAAAAAGAACAGGCCATTGCGCTACTGAACCAAGAGAACGCCCTGCAA
>JBCBHI010001063.1:0-2216 GCA_038525885.1 Bacteroidota bacterium | reverse complement strand
CTAAGCTGAAAGAGGTATTGGAATGGTGATGTTAGTTATTAGTTATTAGTTATTAGTTATTAGTTATTAGTTGGGGAACGGTGATGAATGGTTGGAGTTTCGAAATTCAACCTCAACGTTTAACATTATTTGCTCATTGTCACATTATCAAATTACCGCATTGCCACATTAGCACCTTCCCTAAGGGGGCTTTCTTTTTTTGTACTAAATTGGTACGCTGAAAACTCAAGCCTGGCATTTACTGCATGGACAAATCAATTTGTGAGGAAGAGAATTATACGGCCTTGTACACCGAGCACATCGACTCGGTGCGCAATCTGATGTACTATAAGTGCGGGGATATGGATCAGGCCGAAGACCTGGCTCATGAGGCCTTCGTTCGGCTTTGGAAGCATTGTGCAGAGGTGGTCTGGGCTACGGCAAAGGGCTTCCTGTTTACGGCAGCCAACCGACTGTTTCTCAACAACATTAGCCACAAAAAGGTGGTCATGCGGTTCGAGAAGGAAAACCCGATAGAGCATACCACGCCTAATCCGGAATTTGTAATGCAGGAACAAGAATTCAAGGTGAAACTGGAAGCGGCCATTGGGACCTTACCTGAAAGGCAACGAGAGATATTCTTGCTCAACCGAATTGACAAAATGTCCTATAAGGAGATAGCGGAGCATATGGACATAAGCGTGAAGGCGGTGGAGAAAAGCCTGGGTAAGGTGATGAAGAAATTACGAGAAGCAGTTTCGGAATTAAAACAGCATAAAATATAAGACCCAGGGGGGGGAATCCTCAGACTTCAACGGTCGTATAGATATGGCAGAACCTGATGATGAACTTTTTTTAGGTGAGTGGATGGATGGACGCCGCTCTCGCGATGACCTGGAGGCCCAGGTTGGTGCGGAAGCTGCCGAAGCCTATACTACTATTTTGAAGGAGGTGGATACCTGGACCCTCCCTCCGGTGGATAAAGAAGCCGGGCTGGATCGTCTGAGGTCTTTGCGCAAAGAGAATACCCCTCCAGCGGGCAAGCAAGTCCGCATGACTCCGGTACGCTGGGCAGTAGCCATAGCAGCGTCAGTTACATTATTGGTGGTAGGATATTTCGCCTTTCAAGACGGCGGGCCTACCCAGTACCAAACGGCCTTTGGGGAGACTAATCAGTTTACCCTCCCGGATGGCTCTACGGTCACATTGAACACTTCCTCGATGGCCTCGTTCGAGGAGGATACCTGGCAAGAAAATCGTCAAGTTGAGCTGACAGGCGAAGCGTACTTTGAAGTGGCTCGCGGAGCACGGTTTACAGTACAGCTGAACGACCAAACTCAGGTGCAAGTTTTAGGTACGCGCTTCTTGGTACGCCAACGTGAAAACTACCTGATGGTGGCTTGCTATGAAGGCCTGGTAGGTGTGAATTCCTCTGGTGGGAAGGACTCGCTACGTGCGGGCAGTTTGCTCCGGTACGATGGCGATTCACTAGCAATCACTCAACTGGAAGTACTACGCCCGGAATGGATTACCAACCCTGGCGCCACCAGCTTTAAGGATGCACCGCTAGGTGAAGTACTGAAAGCACTGGAAGCCCAATATGGGGTAAAAGTGCTGGCCATCACTGGCGTGGATGTTTCCAGACCCTACACGGGTAACTTCGTGCACTCGGATCTCAGCCTGGCCCTGCGCATGGTTACTGAACCTTTGCAGCTTTCCTTTGAGGAGATAAGCGAAGGGAATTATCGTGTGTTCTAAATACCCAATTGGGTGACCAAGGACCGCAGCTTTTGAAGAGTAATGTTGAATTATTAATCAGATAAGTATATGGGTATTACTATCTAGCTATTTTGAGGAAAGGCCGCTTCTTACTGAAGCGGCCTTTTCTTTTTGGGGACAGTTTCAGAGGCCGACATTCCGGAACCCTGCTTAAACACCGGCAACGGCGAGCTTCCTTTAGATCGGCCCTCCACAATGGGGCCTTGGTCATCACCTCAGACCTCTGGAACTGTCCCCAAAAAGAAAAGGCCGCTTCTTACTGAAGCGGCCTTTCTTGATTTTTATCCTTATTGAAGACCATTCTGAATACTTGGAGACTAACAAGCACTCAGTAGAATGACTGGTTTTAAGAAGCTCGTATATTGAATGATAGCCTTGGTCCCGATTGGTTCGTTCTTTTTTAATTAGTGGCAAAGCTGATTGTTAGTGAGTTTGTTAACCGTTTTTCAGCAGCCACT
>JBCBHI010001062.1:0-2218 GCA_038525885.1 Bacteroidota bacterium | reverse complement strand
ACATCTTTGGTCTTAAGAAAGGCGATAAAGTAACCATTTCAGGTCCTTACGGTGAATTCTTCATCAACCCTTCCGAGGCAGAAATGCTGTACGTGGGTGGTGGAGCTGGTATGGCCCCCATGCGGTCGCACCTGTATCATCTCTTCAAGACCATTGAGACAGGCAGAAAAGTAAGCTACTGGTACGGTGGTCGTTCTAAGAAAGAGCTTTTCTACTTGGATCACTTCTACCAACTGGAAGAAAAATTCCCCAACTTCTCCTTCCATCTGGTGCTCTCGGAGCCTTTGGAGGAAGACAACTGGAAAGAGAAAAAGTCCCTTGACGATGAAGGAGATGGTTTCCTAGGCTTTGTACACCAGGCGGTAATTGACCAATACCTGAGCAAGCACGATGAGCCAGAAGAAATTGAATTGTATTTCTGTGGACCTCCTTTGATGAACCAAGCGGTACAGAAAATGGGTGAGGACTTCGGTATTCCCGACGAGAACATTCGTTTCGACGACTTCGGAGGTTAATCCCGAAAATAGATATAGTGCGGAGCCCGCTTTCTTCTGGAGAGCGGGCTTTCTTTTTTACCACACCGAGCCACAGTGGTGACACGACTCAAAGTCGTGCTACCACTACTCCTGCCTCTGAGCCTTCTTAGCGCACTCTGTGTTAAATCCCTTTCTGCTAAGCGTAACACCAACGCTTGCAGTAAGAAATTTGGCTAAAAACTAGGTTCGCCCCCCTTCCTTTTTCAATTTAGCCGCCTGCCCGTGCGAACCCCTTCTGTGGGGCCTGAGCGCACAAATTTTTTAGAACCATGAAGTTTTACAGTACCCGATCTCCTGAGAGTTTAGTCTCTTTTCGTGAAGCCGTGTTGGAGGGCCTGGCCCCGGATGGCGGCCTGTACGTACCTACCGAAATCCCGGCCTTGCCGGAGAGTTTTTGGAGCCAATGGAAAACCCTATCGGCAGAAGAATTAGCGGTACAGGTGTTGGCCCCTTTTGTCCGGGAAGATATCCCGGAAGACGCACTCTCGGAGTTGGTGAAACCGGTGGTGAGTTTCCACTTTCCCTTGGTGCCGGTTCGCAGTCACATCTATTCTCTGGAGCTGTTTCATGGTCCTACCTTGGCCTTCAAGGACGTGGGGGCTACCTTCCTGGCGCAGGCTTTGGGTTACTTTGCCCGCCAGCAAGCGCAAGAGTATACCGTGCTGGTGGCCACCTCAGGTGATACGGGGGGAGCCGTAGCCAACGGCTTTTTTGGCGTAGAGGGCACGCGGGTCATTATTCTGTACCCCTCGGGTGGGGTAAGCCCTTCGCAGGAAAAGCAGCTCACTACTTACGGCGGTAACATCACAGCTCTGGAGGTGGATGGTACCTTTGATGACTGCCAGGCTTTGGTAAAGCAAGCTTTTTTGAATGCCGAGCTGAAAAAGGCCTTGAATCTCACTTCGGCCAATTCTATCAACCTGGCTCGGCTGTTGCCACAGAGCTTGTACTACTTCCTGGGGTTACGGCAGCTAGACCCCATGCCCGAGAAGCTATGGGTATCCGTACCGAGCGGCAACTTCGGTAACCTAACCGCTGGGCTGTATGCCCAACGGATGGGGCTGCCCATCAGCCGTTTTGTAGCGGCTACCAATGCCAATAATGTGGTGCCGGAGTATTTGCAGTCTGCGGAATATACTCCACGGCCCTCGGTAGCCACCATATCCAATGCGATGGACGTGGGAGCCCCCAGCAACTTTGAACGCCTAAAGCACTTGCTACCCAAGCATGAGGACTTTACCACGGCCATGGAAGGGTCTCACTTTTCTGACTTTATGACGCTGCGGGTGATCAACACGCTACATCAGCGTAGCCAGTATTTGTGTGATCCCCACGGGGTGATTGGCTACCTGGGATTGCGCCAGGTAATGGTAGGTGAGCCCGAGGCAGTAGGTGTATTCTTGGAAACGGCGCATCCGGCTAAGTTTCAGGAGCGGATGCCCGAGGGCTTGCAATCTGAAGTAGAAGTGCCCGAGCGCCTTTTTGCCTTCTTGGAAAGAGAGAAAGTAGCCACCCAGATGTCCAAGGACTGGGAATCCTTCCGGGCATATCTGGAAGGCCTGAAATGATAACTTGGTGATTATCTTATGATAGGGTTCCCAATTGTGCCAGGTCAATCTTGGCAATCAAATCAGTCATCCAGACATTCGCATACAAGTACCCATCAATCATTTCCAGCTCAT
>JBCBHI010001061.1:0-2223 GCA_038525885.1 Bacteroidota bacterium | reverse complement strand
ACGGAAAGCTACGCTATGTACCCAGCGGCTAGTGTAAGTGGTTGGTACTTTGCTCATCCGGAAGCCCGCTACTTTGCGGTACGTGGTGTACAGGATGATCAGGTAGCGGATTATGCGGACCGAAAGGGTATGAGTGTGAAGGATGCGGAACGGTGGTTGGCGCCGATTAGGGAGTGAGGGTAGAATTGGAATTGGAATTAGAATAAGGGTTAGAGTTAGAATAAGAATTGGAATTACCTATTCTAAACCATCTGAGACAGCTGAGAGCACCAAGTTTCTTTTGGCTTAGGTGACCTTTGGTGTCTCAGGTGATTATAAGGTAATCATTCCTTACTCATCAAGTGTATCATGAAAGAATGACGTTCTAGCACCTTGACTCCAGCATATTTTCAAGTAACTTACAGTGGAAATTTTGAATTTATAAGACCTACTCAGCTCTCAATCTTTTCACATGCGCTACTTCTCCACTTTACTGCTAATGGGACTGCTATGCGTAGTCTTACCGGCACAGATTAACACCTTAACACTGCAACCAGATCAGGATTGTGCTAAGGAAACCTTCATTTGGCGGCTAACCACTCAGACGGGGCGTTTTGGCACCACTGAAGACAACACCTACAACGGCGTCACCTATTTGCCCATTATGAACTGGACCTGGGATGGTGCTTACGGACAACGGATGGTGCTTATCGACTTCCTGCACAATGTTGATATTCCTTCTGGCACAGAGATTATCGAGGCTCGTTTATCTCTTTTCGCACCAGAAGAACCAACTCCCGATGCCTTTCACTCCCTAGAAAGCATTACCGGTCTACCTGCTAACGGCCTTATCCAAAGCGTGACTAGTCCCTGGGAGGATGCCACGGTGACCTGGAACACCCGCCCCACTACCAGTTCGCAGAATGAATTTGTTATTCCTGCTCCAAGTTCAGAAACTCAAAACTATGTAGACCTGGACATCACCGATTTGATACAGGATCAGGTTACGAATCAGAGCTATGGCCAGTTGATAACACTGCAGGAGCCAGACTTTTATCGCAAATTGATTTTTGCCGGTAGCGGCAACCCCAACCCCGATATACGACCGCGCCTAGTCATTACTTACAGTGGGCCCCTCATTACACCACCTCTACAGGAAGGTTGCATTCAGCCAGAAGAATGCGAGCTGGTTTTTCCGGATATATTCTCACCCAATCAAGATGGCGTCAACGATGAATTTCGCGCCTTTTTTGAAGAAAATTGCACGGTGGAAGAGTTCTCTCTTCTGGTCTATAACCGCTGGGGACAAAAAGTCTACGAGAGCAGCAATCCAGCGGAAGCTTGGATCGGCAATCTCAATGATAAAGCTGCTGGATCAGACCTCTATATCTATCAGGCTCAGTATCGCATTGAGGGTATTGAGGGCGTCAGGACGAAGACGGGGCAATTGACTTTGGTACGGTAGTGAATTGGAATTAGAATTAGTATGAGAATTAGAATTACCTATTCTAAACCACCGGAGACAGCCGAGAGTACCAAGATTTTTTGGCTTTGGTGATCTTGGGTGCCTCAGGTGGTTTTATAATTAAAATGATGCGCTAGAGAATGTTGAAGCAGACTGGCAAAGATCACTAGACGCTAAGAAAAATACTCCGATATTTCGGCCCTAATCAAAACCCGAGTGAACTGCCCATGAGCACCATCACAAAGACAATTCTTGGCCTGATACTACTCGTTTTACTAGGCGTAGCTTGTACCGCAGAACAAGCCGAAAGCCCCAAGGTGGCAAAAGGTATCCAGCACCCCATCAATCCGAACGGGGATAGTGAATTAGCCCTGCTGATGCGAGCCATGTACGACGAAGCTCGAATAATGAAGAAGCAACTGGCTAATGGCGAACCGATCACCATGACGCTGGATCACGAAGCTATCCTTACGGCTCATGCTACTGAGCCCGATAAAGCTGCCTCTGAGACCTTTAAGTCATTTGCGAGTGCCTATCTACAAGCAGTTGAAGAACTGAAAATTGCTCCTCCAGAACGGCGAGTCAACATCTATGACCAGATGGTCAGCACTTGTATGGGTTGTCACCAAATGCTATGCCCGGGGCCGATGGCTAGGATTAGGCATCTGCAGTAGGGCAGGAATGATCCGACTACGCTGAAGCTTCGTCGGACATCGGATTTAGAATGAGAATTAGAGGTAGAATTTTTGAACCACCTTAGGCACCCGAGAACACCTAAG
>JBCBHI010001060.1:0-2226 GCA_038525885.1 Bacteroidota bacterium | reverse complement strand
CCCTCCGGTTTAAGAAATCACCCCCCTCCCCGATCTCGATTTCATAAAACTCCCTCCCCCCACACCAATCAAATTTTCTCCCAGCTTTTTCCTCCCTTTTCCGGCCCAAAAAGGTCCCTACAACCTCCTGAGCCACATTACCATGGCTGATTTCATGGGACTCCGAACGGCCTCACTCTAGTTTGGTACCATCAAAACAAGGGACAGCGATTGGTCTCTTACCCTAACAAATCGATCCGTGCCCGGTCCGGTAGCCCTATACAGCTATTACGGACCCGGCCACGGGCCTCATCGAGAGAAACTATGCTCTACGAAGCCCTCCATAGCGTAATAGAAACACTGGACGAACATCTGAAGAAAACCTTCCGCCAGAAGGAAGAAAAAGCCTTGCTAGGCGGCCTACTGGACATCGAAGGGGGGCTCCCCGAACGCCACCGCAATAAGGTGCTGCTTTCGGTAGTCAACCTGCAAGAGGAAACCGTACGGCCCTACGGCCTTACCTATGTGCCTCTGCCGGACCGCAAGCGGCTGAAGCTGGCTCAGCCTTACGACTTCAATGTAGACCTGCTGCTTGCGGCAGTTTTCGAGGACTATGACGAGTCGCTCAAGTTCCTCAGTGCGGCGCTTTACTTCTTTCAGGGGAAGCCCCCCTTTCCCGTGCCGGGTACGGCCGAAGAAGCCACCGCCAAACACCTAAGCTTTGAGCTGGTAAAGCTGAGTTATCAGGAAATGCACAGCCTCTGGACAGCCCTGGGGGCCAAGTATGTGCCCTCAGTCCTGCTCAAAATGCGCATGCTCAGCGTGCAAAGCGGCAAAGGTGAAGTGGTGGCCGAAATAGAGGGCATCACCCCAGCTGGCGAAGTGCGCAAATAATCTCCATGTATTCTTCTAACCCATACACGATATGCTTACAGATTTGAAAACCCCCGGGGTGTATATCAACGAGGTGAACGCCTTTCCGCCCTCGGCGGTAGCCGTAGCCACGGCGGTACCGGCCTTCATTGGCTACACACCCAAAGCCGAGTACGACGGGGATTCGCTGCATATGATCCCGGTGCGGATCTCCTCCTGGAGCGAATTTGAGACCTTTTTCGTGATTCCAGGCCAGTCGCCCTACCGGCCCCTGTACCACCTCACACCCGGTGCGGCAGGCAAAACCTACACCTTTGACGGAGCCACCTACAACCTGCAACCCGACCCGGGTACGCTGTACTACCTGTACAACATGGTGAAGATGTACTTCGAAAACGGTGGAGCGATAGCCTATGTGGTATCCGTAGGCGGCTACGGCGACCCCACAGGCGAAGGCCTGGCCCCAGGAACGGATATCGCCCAGAACCCCCATGTGAAAAAGAGTGACCTGGAAGACGGGCTTGCTTTACTAGAGAAGGTAGATGAAGTCACCATGTATCTGGCCCCAGAGGCCACCCTACTGGAGGGCGCTGAGTGTGACGCCCTGCACCAGAGCATGATAGCCCAGGCGGGTGATATGCAAACCAGCATGGTGATTGCCGACATCCAAGGAGGCTATGAGCCCGACCCGCTGATGTGGCCGGAGCTGATCAAAAACTTCCGTGAAGGGAGCGGTACCCAGCACCTGCGGTTTGCTTGCTCCTACTGGCCCTGGCTCAAAACCACCGTAATGGGTCCTGAGCAGTTTGACTACCGCAACTTTGCGGACCTGGAAGCCGTGGCGGCCATCATCAACCCGGAGGCAGCCCCGAACCCCGCGGCGGAAAAGCTACTGGAAATGATAGCCGCGGATGCCGACCATGCCAGCGTCAACCAGAACCACGCGGCCCTCATGATGGCCAGCAAACGGTATAAGAAGCTCATCTCCATTGTGCAAGCGCAAAGCAACATTATGCCACCCAGTGGCTGTTTGGCGGGTATCTGGGCCCAAACGGACAGCAATTTTGGGGTGTTTCGCGCTCCGGCCAACGTAGCGCCCATGGGCGTAAACGACCTCACCCTGCCCATCACCGATGCCCAGCAAGAGAACCTGAATGTGGATGCGGTTACGGGAAAATCCGTCAATGCCATTCGCTACTTCAACGGCGTGGGCATTCTGGTGTGGGGCTCCCGCACACTAGACGGTAACAGCCAGGACTGGCGCTACGTACCCGTACGGCGCACCGTCACCATGATAGAGCAAAGCCTCAAACTGGCCCTGCGCGCCTTCGTATTTGCCCCCAACGACTCCAACACCTGGTCTACCATCAAGGC
>JBCBHI010001059.1:0-2231 GCA_038525885.1 Bacteroidota bacterium | reverse complement strand
CGCGCGTGCGGTACCCATTGGTGCCGCGGTATAGCGGTTGCCCGTTGAGGAGCACCACGGCCCGGTCGCTATAGCCAAATTCGAACAGCACCGTCTTGGCAGCCCTGGCCGAAAGCGTCACTTTCACAAAAACCGTGTTGCCTGGCTCACCATCCCGTAGCCGCTGAATCCGCGAAATATTAGCCGCAGTGCCCTGCTCAATAGCTAAGGTCCCTTGCCAATTGCGGTCCGCAATCAAGGCTTCCAAATCATCCAGGTCATCTAGTGCCGACTCCTCAAACTTATCCGAAATCTCCCATTCCTGCACGAGCCCCTCTAGGGGCTCTTTTGTGATGGGTGCATAGTCCACCAGTGTAGGCGTCTCTGTGTTTACCGTTACGTTAGAAATGTGCAGGCCACTGCGGTTGCCTCCCGATAGGTAAACTCTGCCTGCCTTCGCAGGATGTGTAAGCTCCCAAGACAGTTGTGGCCATTCTGCATAGTCCAGAAATACCTGGGCTGCCTGATCTTTAACCACAATTTTCACGTGGGTCCAGTCATCGTACTTATACTCGTAGGGGAAAGAGTAGGAGGGGCCGAAGTACAGTTGCCAGGCCGTAATCCCTTGCGTATACGGCACCGCCTGGTTGGCGTCCTCCTTACCGGGCAAGTGCGGCCGTATATAAAACTGCTCGCCGTTTAGTTCTTCTTCTTGTACCCGAAAGTACACCCCAGGAAAGGCTTGTTCTTGCTTCAGAAAGAGGTCAAATTCGATAGTGCCATTGAGAAATTCAACGTCCTTCAGGGCGATCACCCCTCCCTGTATATAGATAGCTTCCTGACCATGATACGTTTCCCAAAGGTGGGCATTGGCCTCCACCTTCCAGTGGGTGGTATCCATGGGGATGGGCGTTTGTGCCTGACTGATGCCCACCAGAGCTACCAGTATGCCCAGAATAATGAGTGTTGTGCGTTTTTTCATGCCACAAGGCTAAGTCCTTGGCAATGAACCGACTAATCATTCAGTAGCATGTTCGTTCATTTTGGTTCACCGTTGTGCAGCACCCGTTTCTTCCCCATTTTTGGGTAAACAAGCGGATTCATTGGAAAAAGATCTACGTCGGCTGCAAGCAGAGTTGGAATCGCATCTGGGATGGGGGGAAGCAGGGGCGTGGCATAGCTCCATGTTTGCCGAGTTGTCCGAACATATTCAAGACAAGACCGGTACCCCCCTCAGCGTCACCACGCTCAAGCGTTTCTTTGGTGTGGTTAACTACAAGGGGGTACCCAGCGTCACTACTTTGGATACCCTCTCGCAGTTTGCGGGTTATCAAAACTGGCGCGAATTCCGAATGGCTACCCCTGCCAAAGCCCCTTCTCGAACCCTGCGAGTGGGTCGTGGTGTCTACGTGACGGTGGGTTTTGTATTTGCCCTCTTCGTTATGGTGCTGCTAGCCAACCGGTACCCCGTAGCCACCCCTAGTCTGGACCCCTCTGCCGTCAACTTCACCAGCCGCGTACTCACCCATACCTACCCCAATTCGGTCGTATTCGACTTCGATCTAGGCGGTTTTCAGTCCGATAATATGCGAATCCAGCAGTATTGGGACGAAACCAGAACCATTGCCTTGAGCCCCGAGCAGTCTCAAGCTACGGGTATCTACTATTACCCTGGCTACTTCGAGGCCCAGCTCATTGTCAACGAAAAGAGCATCAGTACCCACGATCTGTTTCTCAAAAGCCAGGGTTGGCTGGGGCTGATCAATTACGACCCGGTGCCCGGATATTTTACCCCGCAGCAAGGTGAAGACGGTGCCCTTTTTCTACCGGATGAGGTGGAAGAGGAGGTCCACCACCGGGAAGATCCTACCTGGGTAGAGTACCATCTCATCGATGACTATGGCCCCGTAGCCGGGGACAATTTTACCTTGCGGGCTACCTTGCAAAATACCTTCAGGGAACGCTGGGCCGTCTGTCAGCAGGCCCGCATCTACGTCATTGGCACGGACGGTGCCATGATTATCCCGGTAGCCAAACTCGGCTGCAGCTCCGATATGGGGCTCATGCTCAATGATCGGTACTGGAACGGGAAAGAGCATGATCTCAGTGCGTTGGCGGCTGACCTTTCCACCCCCACGGCCATCGAACTTCGAGTAGAGAACCAATTGGCCCGGGTTTCCATCAATGGCGAGCAGGTCTTCTCTAGCCAATAACCTGACACCATTGGTGATTTCGTAGGCCTCCGGTTCAAG
>JBCBHI010001058.1:0-2232 GCA_038525885.1 Bacteroidota bacterium | reverse complement strand
GCTTTTTCAGCATCCATTTGTAGGCCTTACCACTGTAGTCCTTGGGGTCAGGATCATCAATGGCATTTTCCTGGTCGGCAAAGTGCGGATACACGTATTCGTCCATGAACTCCTCTACCCGGTTTTGGCGTGCCGGATTTCCGATCATCAGCACCTGATCGTCAATGTCATCGATCACGTCAATCTGAGTAGGAGGGTGTGTTTCTTCCGCTTTTTCTATCCATACCGAATGGAAGGTGTAAGCAAACCGGAACTTGTCATTCTGGAGTTTGCACACTGGGCCCTTGGCCAGATCACTGGCATCCCAAAGCCATACCTCACTGCGGTATTGGCCCTCCGCCAGGTTCACGGGCACCGTTACGGTACACAGAATGTAGCCGTCCTGATCTTCCGGGATAGCCTCGTTGCGTGTATCCCGTGGAATAAACTGAATAGAGCGGATATAGTGCTTCTCCTCGAAAAGGTAGAAATCATCGATCTTGAGCTTTGGCGCACTGTGGTCTACCCTGGCCAGGCCAATAGGCACTCCGGTTTTGCAAAGCTCCTCCATCTTTTCGATAGACACTTCGCGGTTAGGGTAGTCCTTGTACAGCTCAAAGATGAACTCTGTAACATGGTCCTTATCCAGTCCATATATTTGCCAGTACATGCTCTTCAGGTGGTCTACCCTGGGGCCTACCTCTTCGTAGCCACGGAAGGTATATAAGCCCACGGCCCAGGTATGCGCCCCAATGTTTTTGGGATCATTCAGATTGCCCGTTTCGAAAAGCACACTGGTCTTGTCATCCATCATTTTGCCAGTAGTGGGGTCAAACACAAATCGCCCCACCCGGCCGATATCCATCGGGCCTACACTCAGGTAGCCCAGATATTCCATATCAATGGGTTCTCCGGTCTCCATCACCTTGTCAAAGTGGCGCATCCACTCCGCAGGGCAGTTAGCCGTGTTGTTTGCTGTCATCACGGTGATCAGCCCATCCTCTTCTTTGTAGTTGGCCGTGAAGTGCACGCACTCCAAAGGAATCAGTGCTCGTACCGCTTCTACGGAAGACTTACCGGGCACTAGGTCGCTTTTCTTTACAAAATACAGCGCCGAAATGGGGTTCATGGGCTGCGTGAAAAGCTCCCGCATGGTCTCCTCTATATCCGGTATCAGGGGCTTAATCAGGTTGAACATCAGGCTGAGGTTCACCTTAAATGAGCTGTCCGAGAAGATTACATAGTTTTCTGTGACACCCATTTGGTGCATGTTGTCCCGGATCTTGATGTCCTTGCCCCCACAGCGGATACGCCAACGCTGCACGTCGGGGGTACCGTCCCATTGGGTCAAGAAAACCGCATCGTCAGGAATGATGCTCTCCTTAATGTCCTCAAACAGGTCTTTGAATTTGGGGTCTTTCTTGGCGGGCAGATCCTTGGTGTCCTCCATCATGAAGCGCTCAAACTCACGCTGCCCCTTCTCTTTGCCCTTAGCTCTTGCCTTTTCGGCGGCTTTAATAATCCGCTCCTTCGTTTTCTCAGGGTCGCGCAAGGAGCTGATCAGTATGCGCTGAAAGCCCACCAAGGTGGAAACTCCTTTTAAATAGTTGACCACGTACACCTTTTTGTCATGGTAGTCCCATGTAGGGTGTGCGGTAGCCAAAATCGCTTTGAAAGGATATCTCCACAGCCACTCGGGTACCAGGGAGGCGGTATCGTCATTTTTTAGAATAGGAGCCTTTAAATCAAGATGTAAAGGGTCTACCTCCCAAGGGCGACCTGCTTCATAGGTGCCCAGCATACGAATGGGCCCGCTGTCGTCGAACCGGATGGGGACCATAGCCACGTTGAGCTGATTTGCTTGGCCTAGCTGCATACTAAAGCGGGCCATGCCTGTGCTGTTAAACTTCCAGTCCCAACTGTCGAACCGTTTATCTGCCCGGGCGGGGCCGCCCTCTCTCAGCGCGTAGTCTGCCCAGTAGGTAGGAGTTTTGGCAAGCCGGGTCTTTAGTTTCACTTTGCCTTTTTCGTCGAAGTCCATCCGGATCATCATGCCGTCTCCGTTGAAAAGGGGGCTGCCGTAGTCTGGTAAAGGCTTGTCTTCGTGGTCCTTCTTCACAAAAGGTAGCCCACCCGAATCCACGGTGCCTACTGCCGAATTGAAATATACGTGTCCGGCAAGGTCCTGAGGTAATTCCCCTTCAATGACGTTGAGATCGATGTCTAGCTCTTCCCGCGAGGCGCTGATAAACC
>JBCBHI010001057.1:0-2238 GCA_038525885.1 Bacteroidota bacterium | reverse complement strand
CCCGGGTGGCTTCGTGGTCCAACAAGGGGTGCAACGATTCTACTACCCGCACCTTTTGTGGCCTACCGGTAGTATCTATTTGAAAGGCCACCCATACTATGCCCTCCACACTGTCAGGCAGGGCTTCCGTAGGGTATTGAGTTTCCTTTCTCAAGAACTCATACAGTGCAGGAAATCCATCCCAAGGTTCGGCCTCTACCAGTACGGCAGGAGTAGGACTGAAGGTCCCTTCTTCTAGTTGCGGTTCAGGCTCCTCTTCTGGCTCAGACACAGGTGCAGTTACCACCTGAGGAGCTTCTTCCATCTCTTCTACTTCGGCTACAGTAGGTTGTATTGTTTCCATTTCTGGGGTCAATACTACCTCAGGCGCAGGCTTAGCGGGCAAAGGCTCCTCCTGTTGCCACTCCATCACGGCTATGCTCTCCAAGTCCACCGGGCTATCCGGTTCCGGTTGGGCAGGCCAAAAAGCAACCATGGCCAAAACTCCTAACCCGAGGGCTCCCCCTCCTATCCCGGCCCACTTCCACCGCTGCAGGCGTAGCGCAGCCTTGTGACCTTGCAGCACCTTCCCAAAATCTTGGTAAGCCGCCGCATCTTCCGCCGTGACCGGCGTATTGTCAATGACGATTTCCAATTTTCTGCTCATGATGCATTTTATTTTCCATCCGCGTACGCATACGCTTCATGATTCTGTATGTTTTTGCTTTCGCATTGGCTTCTGTGATCCCCAGTATATCCCCTATTTCTTTGAAGGGACGGTTCTCAAAAAAGCGTAAGTCAATCAGGGTAACTTCGGCATCCGACAAACCGGAAAGGGTATCCCGGAGGGTTTCTAACATCAACTCCCGATCAGAAGTATCATCCAGGGTTTCCTGCAGATGTTCCAAACCAGCATCTTCCAGGGTGAGGAAGCGCGTCCGCTTACTCTGCCGGAAATACTGGTTCACCTCGTTGATGGCAATTCGGAACAACCAAGCCGAAAAAGGCAGCCCGCGGTGCTGGTACTTTTTCAATTTGGCCAGGGCCTTAATGAATACCTGAGAGGTAATATCTCCGGCCTGTTCTTCGTCGCGCACTTTGTGGTAGACGTACCGATAGATTTCCGGGTGATAGCGCCGATATAGTACCTCAAAGCGGCGCGGGTCGCTTTTGGCTAGGTCTATCAACCGGGCCTCGGTACTTATTTCACTATCACTTATGCGAGTAAACTCCACGGATAAAGCGATTTGAATTCTCGGTTCTTTTTCGATTCTCACCTGTATAATCCCCCTCTTACCGAAAGGAACATCCCCAAAAAAAGTTTTTTCACCGTCCCCTAGAGTCATAGGGTCGAAAAAACTGGAAAGTCTCCTTAAAAATCACAAGATTACTATTGTGGAGTCCAGTTTGCACAAACTGAACTTCAGGTAAGCCATTTTCCTATTTATCTTTAGGTCTCAATAGTTTCTGTCAAGAATTTACGGCTTTCTACGTTACGCTAAAACTGGGTTCGTTGTGTTTGGAAAATTATCGTTGGGAGTAACCTGTTTTATCATCACCTGGTCGTTATTGGCGCCCCAGCACCTACATGCCAGGCAGGCACTCCCTTTATCAGGCGCGCCTCTCGACAGTCTGGAAGCGGCCATTTTTTCTAGCGAAGGCACCGACAAAGTGGACGTGCTTAATGCACTAAGCTGGAGTATTAAATTTTCTAATCCCACCCGCAGTTACCTGCTGGCCAATCAAGCTCACGAGCTGAGTAAATCCTTGAGCTACCCCCTGGGCATTGTGTATGCCATCAAACACATGGGCATTGCACGCACCAATCAGGGCCGGTACCGGGAAGCACTCTCCTTGATTTTTGAGGAAATAGAGATGCGCAAGGACATGCAGGACACCCTCGGTATTGCCGTGGCCAATAACAATATCGGGTACATCCTGCGCCAACAGAAAAACTATGATTTGGCCTTAGAGTATTTCCGGCGTTCCTTAGAACTATCGGCAGACGCGGTACACATTCCCAATGTAAGGGCCCTTACACTCAATAGCGTGGGGCATATCTATCGCATGCAGGGAAATTACGACAAATCCGAACAGGCGCATTTGGAGTCGCTAGAGGTACTAGATGAGGTAAAGAGAAGTGATTTTGCCCGTGCCACAACTCTCAACAATTTGGGCAAGCTATATCTGGAACAGGATCAATACCGCAGAGCCCTGAGGTACTTTTTTGCTCCAGCCTGAGGGTGGCAAAGAAGTACC
>JBCBHI010001056.1:0-2246 GCA_038525885.1 Bacteroidota bacterium | reverse complement strand
CGCTTCCCCTGGGCCGGGGTCGCGCTCGACAAGCAATATCCAAAGATTCTTCGGTCACAAAATCGCATTATTACCTTATGAGACAGCCTCTTTTTTTACAATCAAATCTCAGATTACAAAGCACAACCGAGCCTACCTCGATTTAGGCAGGATGTGAGCACCCAAGATTCCGCGATATATCTTACTTTCCCTTTCAAAAAAAGCCTGCGGGCTTGAGCCGGTAGTTTTGCGAAACTCCCGGTTGAAATGTGCGGGGTCGAAATAGCCAAACTGGAAAGCCAGCTCAGCAAGTACCTTCTCTGGTGCGCGAAACTTGGCTCGAATTACTTCTTGCACCCGAATGATCTGGGCTAGCTGTTTGGGCGACAGCCCCACATGCTGGGCGTACTGTCGTTCCAAGGTACGCTGGGTCCGGTGAAACCTATTAGCCAAATCGGGCACCCTAATATTCCCTAGCTGCTGGTATTGGTACCGTACACTAGCCATTATGGTAGGGTCAGCAGGGGGCTTCAGACGACTTAGAAAGAAATCATCTAGCACTTGTAGCCGCTTGGCGGCGGAGGTGGCGGCCTGCAGCTCCTCATGCAAGGGGTCTCCCCCCTCTTTCCAAATATCCGACAAGAACACCCGGTATCCGGTAAGGGCTTTGGCCGGAATTTTACTGAAAGCAGACCAACCCGTAGGGGTAAACTTCACCCCCAGGATATCAACACTACCTTCTGCCATTACTTGAATAGCAGAGGGTAGTTGCCCGTGCACAAAACAATTGCCTTGTGGCACCAAGGACTCCCCTTCTTTTTGCAAATACTGATGCCCAAAGTGAATGATGACCTGGATGGTACCGTCCGGCAATAGTTTTGTAGAGTCAAACAGGCTATCCGCCTGTGCGTCTAGCGTCCAGTAATTGAAAATATAGGGGCGCAAAGCAGCGTCCGGCAGATAGGTAGAGAACTTCACAGAATAGATTTACGAATAAAAATCAAGGTTTGGGACCATCCACCCAGGGATTGTTCCCTCCTTTCAGGGATCTTAACTGGGACTGGGAGATAATTTCGAGGGTAATCCTCTTACACTCAATAGTTTTCTGGTGAGTATTCATTATTATACAAATTTAGTGGTACTATTATTCATTCTGCCAAGGGTTGCCCTGCAAGGCAATCAAGGCTTGTCCTCATCTACCCAAGGGCTGGCCCCGCCTTTCAGAGCCTTCAATTGGGACTGAGGGATAACTTCTAGTGCGAATACCTGAAGGCCCATCGCTTCCTGGTGAGTATGCATTGCTTTGAAAGTTTAGTTCGATAAAATTCCTTTTCTATTAAGAGGCCCTTCTTGGAATCAAGGCTTATCCTCATCAATCCAAGGGTAAGCACCTCCTCTAAGCCCCGTCCATTGTGCACAAGGAATCCGGTGTGTGGAGAAGCTTTCGAGCTCTCTCCTTTTGTTGTCGCTTTTCATCAGAAATCGGGTTTAGGGTTTAGGATCCGTAATCCAGGGATACACGCCGCCTTTAAGGCATTGTAGTTGGCGATAGGGCATTTCCTTAAATGAGGCCGCCCAGCCTTGGGGATTCATGGTGTCCTTTTTCATGGGAATAAGGGTTGTTGTGAACATGACTTGCATTCACTGACCACGCTAGTTCAGTAAGTGGAACACAAGTTGTCCCAACTAACTGGCCGATGCGTTGTATAAAATCGACATAATCCTCTGACTCTGTAGAAACAAAAAAAGATAGCTACCTACTCGCAAATGTGCGGCCGGTAGCTACCTGAAAATATATCAATAGGATCACCAATAAATACTGACAGTCTTGTGCTTACATTAATGAGAATGAGTCATGGGAAAAAGCATAAGGTTGTGTAGATGAAAACCGAAAATCGAATCGGGTAAATAGAATAAATAAAAGATAAAGAGGGCCCCTCCTGAAGCGGACAGGTCCTTTGGAATGAATAATGGCGAACGCCGAAAGTGTCTGGCGTTTTTTCATGCTGGATTACGGTATTGAGGTGTAGGTTATTTAGGTTTGTCCCTCTGCCAATTGGGTGGAAGTCCACATTAAATTTGGTCATGGAACATATTCAGAACTTCATTGGTGGCAATTTAGTACCTCCCACCTCCGAAAAATTTTTCGATTCCATCAATCCCGCAAAAGGAAAGCCCTTGGCACAAGTACCCGATAGTGATGAGCGGGATGTAGCCTTGGCGGTAGAAAAGGCCCAAGCAGCCTTTCCTATTTGGTCCTCTACCCC
>JBCBHI010001055.1:0-2248 GCA_038525885.1 Bacteroidota bacterium | reverse complement strand
CCAAACACTATCCGGTGAGGTAACAACCCAGTGGCTTTGCTTTCTGGGAAAAGTTATTCCCTTGCACCATCGGTCACAGTTGGACTGAGGGGATTGTGCTGTCCATCGTTTCAAGTATGGAATCTTTTTGACCTCTTACCATTAACTTTTCCCAGAAAGCAAAGCCACTGGGTTGTTACCTCACCGGATAGTGTTTGGCACTATCTTGGCAGATTTCCTTTTTTTTGCCATCTAATCTTTGGCTTTTTGAGACAATGTGTAGGGTTTCTTTGTAAGAAGGCTGCAAATAGTGACATCCTTACTCAACCTACTCCTCATGGTCAACGTTTCTAAACCAATTACATAGCCAAATAACTAACCTGATAGTTTGTAAACTAAGGTGATAGTTTTATTTTCGGGATACGAGATATAAATCCCTTACAGTATGAAAGAACTTACTAAGGCAGAAGAACAGGTAATGCAGATCCTTTGGAAACTCAAAAAGGCATTTGTAAAGGATGTGTTGGCAGAAATGCCTGAGCCTAAGCCTGCCTATAATACTGTGAGTACCATTGTGCGGATTTTAGAAAAGAAGGGATTTGTGGGGTATACTGCCTATGGCAAGACGCATGAGTACTTTCCTTTGGTAGAGCGGAACAATTACAGCCACTTCTATTTGAAGAACTTTCTGGGCAACTACTTCAATGGGTCTTTCGAACGGTTGGTATCCTTTTTTGCAAAAGAAAACAACCTGGATGTGCAAGATGTGAATGAGTTGATGAAGTGGGTCGAGAACGACATTCAGGAGCCAGAAACGAACAGCCAAAACAACGAAGAAGATGGAACAGCTAGTCAGCCATCTGCTTGAGTCGGCTTTATGCTTGGGCGGATTTTATCTCTTTTATCGTTTAGCGTTGCGCAGCGAGACCTGTTTTGCCCCTACCCGGTGGTACTTGCTAGCTTCCATTCCTATTTCGTTGGTCATACCGGCGCTCAATATCCCAGGGCCCTGGCAGTCACCTGAGACGTCAGAGCTGTGGATGGAGACCCTTTCAGGGGTGCAGGTGGTAGATTTGACCAATGGCACCAGTGAGCTGAAACCTATGCTCACTCCGCTGTCATGGGTGATGATCATTGTATATGCTCTAGGGTTCGGCTTTTTTGCCAGTCGCCTTATCCATCAGTTAGCTACCATGTATCGGTTGATCGGTTTGGCGGATACAGATTCGGACCATTGGAACGGTATACCGGTAATTAACACGGATGGCCAGCTACCTACCTTCGCTTTTGGGAAGTATCTCTTTTTGATAATTCGCTGCCACTCTCCAAGGCAGACCGTGATCATATTCTTAATCACGAGGCTGTTCACATCCGCCAAAAGCATACGGCTGACGTATTGGTGATGGAATTTTTCCAGGTGGTATTTTGGTTCAATCCTCTGGTTCATTTGATCAAGCGCAGGCTTGGGGAAACGCACGAGTACCTAGCGGACGCGGAGGTGATCAAGAATGCCAATTCGCTGGCTTACGGCAAACTGCTGGCCAAGCAGGTTTTGTACCAGATGGACCTGAGCCTAGGTAGTCACTTCAATAAGTCTCAGGTTTTCAAGAGACTAGAAATGCTGAAGCTGAAATCTTACGAAACCAGTAATAGACGTTTCCGTTTGCTGTTTCCCCTAATTGCCATTATGCTGGGGGTGTTTAGCTGCGAGAAAACAGATGCCTGGATCACCGAGGATTTCCCTAATACCTTAATGGAGCCCAAGGCGGAGCTAGGCCGATTGGACATCTTTATTCTGCAAGACGAGGTGAATACGGAAGGCTTGGAAGAGTATGTGGAGATTCATGAAACACGCTTACGAGCTAGAGTAGGGGACCTGACGGTAGAAATAGAGGGCATAGAGAATGAAGTAGACCGGCAGCGGGCTATGGAGTTTTTGGCTGACTTGCGCAAGGAAGTAGAAATCACGGCTACTCCTACCTCATCCGATGAGGCTGTACCCATGAAAACTAACCTGGATCAGGCACCTAGCATCCGTGGAGGACAAACTGCTTTGGGCCAACTGATGGGAGCGGAGATGAGTTACCCGATAGAGGCAAAAGAGCTACGGCTAGAAGGAAAAATCTACGTGGGCTTTTTGCTAACGGAGGATGGAGAGGTTCAAAATGCGGTCATAGAAAAGTCTATTGATGTGCGCCCGCAAGAGGCGGCTGCCCGGGCTGAAATGGAGAAGGAAGCACTGAGGGGAATAAAGGCCACTTCTGGCTAT
>JBCBHI010001054.1:0-2249 GCA_038525885.1 Bacteroidota bacterium | reverse complement strand
TCCAGGTCACGTCCGTGTACGATTTTGGAACTTATTTTTGTGGAAATCACTTTTCAAGGTGCTTCACCATTGCACGCTAGTGAGCATAGAAGCCACACTGCTGGCGCAGGCCGCGCAGTGCATCCCACCTACGGGAAAAGTTTCTTTTACAAGGGGGGAGGTAGTCTCCATAGCAGTGCAATGGTGAAGCACCTTGAAAAGTGATTTCCACAAAAATAAGTTCCAAAATCGTACACGGACGTGACCTGGATTACAGAAGTATGTTCGCTAGCGAACACCTTTATGCCGTAATCGGACGACCCCCCTATATTAAATCTCTGTTTTTGAGCATTTTTCGCCTATTTTGGGTTGGCATAGGCTTTGTCATAGTCTGGCCGCAGATGAAAATCCCTCTTGTATGATTCGCTTATCGAACGTAGACAAATTCGTGGACGGCAAGTTTCAACGCACGTTTATCCTCAAAGGCATCGACCTGGAGGTAAACCAAGGCGAATTTGTCACCATCATGGGTCCCAGCGGTGCTGGGAAATCTTCCTTACTCAACATCCTGGGAATGCTCGACGAGCCCTCAGCCGGTGAATATTATTTCCTTGATCAGCCCGTGCATACCCTGCGCGAGCGCAAGCGGTCTGATATTCACAAACACCACATCGGCTTTGTGTTCCAAGCCTACCACCTGATTGACGAGCTCACGGTGTATGAAAACATCGAGACGCCACTGATCTACAAGGGCATCAAAGGCAAGGAGCGTAAGAGTATGGTAGCCGAGATGCTGGATAGGTTTAATATCGTAGCCAAAAAGGATCTCTTCCCTGAGCAATTATCTGGCGGTCAACAACAGGTAGTGGGCATAGCCCGCGCCATTGTAGGCAGCCCAAAACTATTGCTGGCGGATGAACCCACCGGAAACCTGCATTCGGAACAAGGCGAGATGATCATGGAGTTGTTCACGGAGTTGAACAATGAGGGGATGACCATCATTCAAGTAACTCACTCGGAGAAAAATGCCCAGTACGGCAGCCGCATCATCCGCCTGGAAGATGGGGCCGTGAAGTCGGACGAGGCTACCTCCAGAACGCAACAACCCCAAAACGCATGAATCCGCTAAAGAAATCATGGGCGTTGACCCTCGGCTTGGTGGCGGCCACCACCGGAGCCTGGGCACAAGAGACGCTCCCCTTCGAGCAAGCCGCCAAGATCGCCTTAGAGCAGAACATTGACCTGCGGCAACAGCAAAACAGTTTACTATCTGCTGAAGCCACGGTACAGGAACGCATGGGTGCCTACACCCCTTCTGTTAATGCCAACCTTTTCGGGGATTACCTGCTGGGGGTTCAGTTCAACAACCTGACCGGTAACGTGGTAGAAAACCCAGCCCAGGTACGTGGCGGGGTGCAAGCCAACTATACACTCTTCAATGGCTTTGCCCGCCAAAGTTTGCACATGCAGGCCAAACATCAGTTGGCTAGGCAGAAAGAGCTGACCAAGCGAACAGAGCAAGTAGTACTTTTCAACCTGGCTAGTCAGTACCTACAAGTACTGCTAGATCAGGAACTGCTGACGATAGCTGAGCGCAACCTGAGTGAGCAGCAAGACAACTTGCGCGTGATTGTAGCGCAGGTAGACGCAGGCATTCGCCCCATCAGCGATAAGTACGACACTGAGGCCCAAATCAAAAACCTGGAAATCAGCGTACTGCAAGCCGAAAACCAATTGGCAAACGATGAAGCTCTGCTGATTCAGACCCTGCAACTAGAGCCAGGTTCTACCGTGGCACTTTCTCGTCCCTTGTGGAGTATAGAATCTCTAGTGAATCAGCCTTTGGACTTGGCAGAACTGTTTGACGAGGCGATGCGGTACCGTGCGGACTACCTGGCACAGAAATCCGGCATTGAAAGTGCCATGCAAGGCACTCGGGCGGCCCAGTCTGGCTACTACCCTGAGCTAGGAATCTATGCCTACGCAGGTTCTCGATACAATACCTCCGTTACGGACACCGCAGATGTGATTATTCCTCTAAACCAGCAGATTGACCAGTTCTTCACTTCCTCTGCTGGTTTCTCCTTGAATATCCCCATCTATAGCCAGTTCAGAAATCAGGCCGCCGTACAGCGGGCCAAGGTAACCTATGAGAACGAGCGGCTAACCTTGGAGAATCTTGAGCGGACTATCTTCACGGAGGTTCAACAAGCCACCCTCAACTTCGAGACCTTTCAGCAGTCCTTAACTGCCGCACAAGCGCAGCTACT
>JBCBHI010001053.1:0-2251 GCA_038525885.1 Bacteroidota bacterium | reverse complement strand
AGGGGTAATTATCAGCGCTGATAATTACCCCTTTGAGAATGATTTGACCTTAGAGGACTTCGAAGGTTGTGGAGTGCCAGCGTATTCGGGGGCTATGGTGACAGTTCTGGGTACCTCCCTGCAGAATAAAGATATTCTCCAGTTTTTCAAGGATACCTCCTGGGGGGTAATTGGGATCGAGATGGAAGGTGCTCATTACCAAAAAGCCATCCAGGCCGCGGCGCGCATTCGCCGCAGTATCCCCAAAGAGGTGAAAGTCCGGTATGCCTATTATGCATCAGATAACCCGCTCATTACAGGGGCTACACTGGCATCAGGAAGCCTAGGCATGGTAGGGGTGCGGCCTACCTATCTGATTACCGCAAAGATGTTGGAGAAGATTTTGCAATGACCCCCGCAGAACAAAAACGTATTTCCAAAAAGCTGAGCTATTTGCTGCGGCATCAGCCGGAAGCAGTGGGGCTTTCTCTAGACCCTCAAGGGTGGGCCCAAATTGATGAGTTGCTATCCTGCCTGGAGAAGGATCAGTTTCCTGTAAGCAGGGAGCAGCTAGGGGTGGTAGTGGCTGAAAATCCTAAACAGCGATTCCTGCTTTCGCCGGATGGTAAGGCCATACGGGCAAGCCAGGGGCATTCTATTCCTGTAGAGTTAGGGCTAGTGGCGGTGAAACCACCAGAGCAGCTATACCATGGCACTGCCCAGGGTAATATGGAAAGCATTCGGCAACAAGGCTTGGTAAAAGGTACTCGAAACCACGTACACTTGTCTGTAGACTGGCCTACAGCCAAATCCGTAGGGCAAAGGCACGGTAAGCCTGTCGTGCTGTCGGTGACGGCAGGGGCTATGCATGCTGACGGATACGAGTTTTTTGTGTCTGACAACGGGGTATGGCTAACCGAGCAAGTACCCTCGGCCTATCTGGTTTTTCCAGAGCATTGAAGATTCCTCTGGGATAAAAGATTTCTACCAATTTGAGTTAGGCTATTGCGGGTTTCCAGAAATTTTGTTTAATCATTGAAAAATCACCTGCCAACGAAGAACTTAATTGGTATTATTTCGTTGGTCAATGCACTACAACAGAGCAACAAATAGTTTGTAGTCTAAAGAGAAAAATTATCTTTGCGCCACGAAAAATCGATGGCCTTAGAGCAAGAAAAAATAAGGAGGTTGTTACTATGTATTGGACATTGGAACTAGCATCATATCTGGAAGATGCGCCCTGGCCGGCTACCAAAGACGAATTGATAGACTTTTCTATCCGTTCTGGAGCCCCTTTGGAGGTTGTAGAAAACCTTCAGGAGTTGGAGGACGACGGTCAGCCTTACGAAAACATTGAGGAAATCTGGCCCGATTATCCGACCAAAGAAGATTTTTTCTTCAACGAAGACGAATATTAGAGGGCACAACGTAGCCCTCCCAATTTTTTAATCTTCAGCCCGTTGCTTGCTGAATATAGCTTCCCCGATGTATAAATCTTCGGGGGTGGTGATTTTGATGTTCTCGTAGCTACCTTCGAACAGTGATATTCGATGGCCTGCCTTCTCAGCTACACTAGCATCGTCAGTTATTCCTTCTTCAGATACCGCCTCGTAGGCTTCTCTAATAAGCTTCACCTGAAAGGTTTGTGGGGTCTGAATCAATCGAAATTGTGATCGGTCCACTGCTTTGGTGGTGTCCTTGTCCGTCATGCGGATAGAATCCTTGAGCCGAACGGAGGCTACGGCAGAGCCGTGGATGGCTGCCAACCTGTAGCTAGCCCCGATGCTATCGGGCAGAATGAACGGCCGCACCCCGTCATGGATGGCCACCAGGCCCTCACCGTGTATCTTTCCGAGGCCACGGAGTACCGACTGGTAGCGGCTTTTGCCGCCAGTTTGGCGGGTGTGGGGGATGGTAAAGCGGTGTTCCTGGCACAACTGGTCCCAACGACTCATGTCAGATGCTGGCAGCACCAGAATAAGGATAACCTCCTGGCTATAACGGTAGAAGGCTTCCAGGGTATGCATGAGGAGCGGTTTGCCTCCTACGGGCAGGAATTGCTTAGGGATCTCACTCTTCATGCGGGTGCCGCTACCTCCGGCCACGATTACGGCATATTCTTGTTGCTGCGCCATGCGTCTACGTTTTTGGGCAGGCAAATCTACACCATTGAGGTATTTGCGAAAGCCTATCCTAATAAGAAAGCCCCAAAAAGGGGCTTATAAGTAATGTGCTAAAGGGGCAACCCCTAGAGTTGCTTTTGCCAAGCTAG
>JBCBHI010001052.1:0-2253 GCA_038525885.1 Bacteroidota bacterium | reverse complement strand
CTTCCGGTATCAGCTGCTCGCCACGCCATTGCCCGCCGTTCAGCACTAGGGTGCCCCATTTCAGCATATCGCGGGACGTCATGCTCACCCGCCAGCCCGCTTCCGGCACCCCACTCACACTATTCTGCCAGGTGTAGTTGGTGATGCCCAGTTTATCGAGCAGTTGTTGCTTGATGAAAGCCTCCGCCCCACCCGGCACCACTGCCTCTATCACTTGCATTACCATATCCGGATCCCAACTATACTTCCAGGTTTGCGATTCCGGAGTTATAGGCTCCGTATGCTCAAACCAAGCCTGCATCAGGGCCTGCCCTTGTACCTGACTGGGATCTTCCACCATCGTTTCCCTTACCTCTTCCGGTATTCGGATGCCCGAGTGCATGGTCATCGCTTTGTGCAGCGTGATATGCTCTATCCCCTCGGCCCACCTAGTGGGATCTAGTTCGGTCAGGAAGTTCACCAGCGGCTTGTTCAGGTCAGCCATGGTCAGGTAGCCCAGCTGGATGGCCCGGCCTACTGCCAAAGTGGTGTAGCCCTTGGTGGCCGATGCTTGGCCATGCGCCCGGTCCACCCGGCCTTTCCGGTAGTAAGATTCGAACAGCAGCCGCCCGTTTTGGGCAATCAGTAGCGCATCGTAGTTTCCGTGGGCACTATCAGCGATGGCTTGGGCCAATGCCAGGATTTCAGCCTTGGATTCAGCACCCAAGCCTAGTTCACCCACAGGAATGCCATCCTGCCTTACCTCAGGCTGGGTCGTGATATAGGCAGGGTTCAAATCTGGAAGGTCCCAGAACGAGAGCGTGTCTTCGACTGCCGTAACCTCTGGGGATGAAGTGGTTTGGTCTTCCTGAGCAAAGGCAGGGCTCAGACAACCCATAAGAATTAGAAAAAGGCCCCCAAGGCGGAGAAGATTCCGAGTAGGTGGTACAAGCTTCATAGTCCCCATTCATTGATGTGTCCATCAAATGTGTGGGGACTTCGGTGGAAATCTATGATCTACTTTGCCTACTGCTCTAGGGGTGTGTGAAATGCTCTGAAAGTCATTATTTTACCTTGTTAGCAAACGTTTTGTGGTCCACCCTAAACATCACTTTGCTATGTTCAAAATTGCCCTTAGTCTAATATCATTAGATGATCGACCTATCATGATTCTAAATTCACCAGGTTCAACCACCCAGTTCAATTTTTCATCATACATGCTTAATAATTCAGGGGTAATATCAAATGCTACCTCTTTTGTCTCACCCTTTTTTAAATGCACTCTCTGGAATCCCTTGAGTTCCATAACTGGCCGAGCTGTAGATGCTAATAAATCCCTTATGTATAATTGAACCACTTCATCGCCATCATATGCACCGGTATTAGTTATCTTAAATTGCACCGTTACATTTTCTGATGACTTAATTGTTGAAGAATCAATTATTAGGGCGCTGTATTCAAATGACGAATAGCTTAAACCATAACCAAAGGGAAATAATGCTTTTCCAGTAAGGTTTATGTAATCATCTCCTCTACCGGTAGGTTTGTGGTTGTAGTATAAAGGTAATTGCGCTTCATGCACGGGAAACGTTATGGGTAACCTTCCAGCAGGATTATAATCGCCAAACAATACGTCAGCTAAGGCATTACCTCCTTCGTCACCTGGGTACCAGAGGTCAACGATAGCGGGCACTTTGTCTATCCAATAGGACATCGTGATGGCACTGCCGCCTACTAATATCACCACAACTGGTTTGCCCGTAGCTGCAACTTGCTCTATTAGTTCTTCTTGATGTCCTGGTAACGAAAGGTGTGCCCTATCCCGAAACTCACCTTCCTCTATGCCTACAACGGCAATGGTAACGTCAGTTTTTTGCGTTAGCGTTACCGCTTCCTGGATTTCATTCTCCCAATCGAAGTTGACTCCAGCATTCCATATTAGTTGGAGCCGAGCATTGCCCACGGATTCATAAAACTCTACTCTAATAGAGTATTCTTGGCCTTCTACGAAGTGAACCTTTTGTGTAAGCTGATCGAAGCTTTGCTTTTTCCAATTATCGATTATTAGCTTATTGTCTAGATATAATCTATAGCCATCATCTCCTTTCAATCCAATTTCGAAATCTCCAGTCTCGGGTGGAACAATTTTTCCTGTCCAACGAACCGAATACCAGTCATAATTAATTCTTTCTGGGTCAGGAGAATATAATGTCCAGCCGAAGTCAATTTTTTCATCAGTTCGGGTGAGTGTTGGATCTCCTGACCCAGAAAGAA
>JBCBHI010001051.1:0-2254 GCA_038525885.1 Bacteroidota bacterium | reverse complement strand
ATCCCATCAACCCAAAGCCTAATTGAAGAAGCTGAGAAAATTTGCAATCAGCTGACCGGGGGAAGGAATTGAATGCGCCAGTCGTTGCGCATCTTTTCCTGCATGGCCTCACGGTTTTGCTCCCAGCCAGGTAAGTCCTTCCGCTCTCCCATATAGTCACCATGGGCTGCATCATGCCGGTCTCGCAGTATCAAATACACTAGACTGGCTACGTTATGTTCTTTACCCAGGAAGAGGTTTCTCAATCTTGTGGGGATATCCCTGGAGTTACCCACGTATACGGCCTGGCCAGCGGCATTGTAGAACACGTACAACCCGCAGGAGGTAATGGGTTTTATTCGGTTCCAAGCCGTGGTATTGTTTTTCTCGGCCTTCTCCTGATAAAGTTCATGCCAGGCAAATTTCCTTCCCCCGGTCAGCTGATTGCAAATTTTCTCAGCTTCTTCAATTAGGCTTTGGGTTGATGGGATTACCTCTCCGGCATAGTTTTTCATGAATTGAGTATAATCATTTTATACCCTTATCTCACAGAAAATCTACTATGGAAGAATCGTGCACTCTATGGGTTGAGTTCCGGTAAAATCATATTCCCTTATGAGCGCTCAGCGAGCGCTATAAATGAAATTTTGACCCGGTGCCGAACAGGCTTGGAGTTCCCATGGCTCCGGCTCTGCACGCAGCCATTCATTTCACAAAACTATTTCTAAAAATAAGATAGGGCTTCAATCGGTACAGATGAAGAAACACTCGCCGTTGTTGGTGTTTTAGGCCGCAGAGGCCGACACCAACAACATAGCGGGATAGTCAGCTACCTGAAAAAAGTCTATGAAGCTGCTCTGTAGCTGGGGCACTCGGTGGCCTGGGGCGAGACACCCACCGTCCGCTACCGTTGGGATTGCGAGCGAGACGCTCGATTTGGTGCACGGTCCGAGGGAGATCCTCGAACCAGTTTGTATTTTCTGTAAAAGAAGAACCAGACAGGCTTGGGTTTTTGTGAAATGAATATCCTAATGAAGAGTTGCAGCCATGGCAGGCCCGTTGCCTCTCAGCCAGTGGTCAGAATTTCATTTCCAGCGCTGCGCGCTCATAGAATATCCTGGCAGGCCTGTTTAGGTTAAATTCAAGCTCGCCGTTGTTGGTGTTTAAGGCCGCAGAGGCCGACACCAACAACCTAGCGGTAGAGTCAGCTCCCTGAGAGAAGCCTATGAAGTTGCCCAGTAGCTGGGTAACTCAATGGCGTGGAACGAGACACCCGGTCCGCGTGCTTTGGGATTGCGAGCGGGACGCTCGATTTGGAACACGGTCTGAGGGAGACCCTCGAACCAGTTTGTTGTCTTTCTCCTCGCCGTTGTTGGTGTTTAAGGCCGCAGAGGCCGACACCAACAACCTGGCGGTATAGTCAGCTACCTGAGAGAAGCCTATGAAGTTGCTTAGTATCCCAGCAAGCCTGTTTAGCCCATTACCAGCTTACCTCTCCGGTTAGGCGGATATCCCGTGAGGAGCTACCCACCTGCAACTGAAAGGCGCCAGGTTCCAGTACCCAACCGGCATCTGCTTCACTGTAGTACTGGAAGGCACTAGCAGGCAGCACTACGGACACCTGAGTGGAGGCGCCGGCCTCTAAATTCACCTTTTCGAAGCCTTTCAGCTCTCGCAAGGGACGCACCACAGAGGATTCCACGTCGTGTACATATACCTGAGCCACTTCTGCTCCTGCTACGGAGCCCGTATTGGTCACGGAGAAAGTAAGCACCGCGGCATCGCCTTGCTTGTCCACGGTTAGGTCTGAATACTCAAAGGAGGTATACGAAAGCCCGTGCCCAAAAGGGAAAATGGGAGCAATGTCTTCGGTATCGAAATAGCGGTACCCAACCATAACTCCTTCGGTGTACTCCACGCTGCCGTCCTGGCCAGGGTACTGCCCTACCGTATGCGACGGATAATCAAGGTGGGAGTTAGCAAAGGTCATCGGCAGCTTGCCGGAAGGGCTTACTTCGCCGAAAAGAATATTGGCCAGGGCGTTTCCTCCCTCCATTCCGGCATACCAAGCCTGAAGCAGACTGGGGACATTCCCCATCCAGTTGGCCATTTCTACGTTGCTTCCGCCCATGATCACCACGGCCATATTGGGGTTAGCAGCCGCCAGATTATTAATGAGGGCTTCTTGGCCAAACATCAGTTTGATGTTCTCCTTGTCCCCAGCTTCCGAATCGTAGGTACCTTCGCCCCAGCCCATGCCTTCGTGGCCGTGAAT
>JBCBHI010001050.1:0-2266 GCA_038525885.1 Bacteroidota bacterium | reverse complement strand
TATGACCCCTCCTCCACGGATACTCAAGCCAATACCTGCCCCTAAAAAGAAACCCCCGAAGATGGCGGCCAAGACAGGGTCGGTAGTCACGGTAGGTACTTCTACAAACGTGACCACCATACTGAGGGTAGTCACCGAAATGACGGTGCGGAAGAGGAAGGGCCTAGACATCTGGAAGTACCCCAGCAGAATGAAGGGCAGGTTGACTAACAGCACCATATATCCGATACCTGCCTCGCTGGCGGCAGAAACCATCAAGGCAATGCCGGTGGCTCCGCCATCAAAAAAGTGGGAGGGCATCAAGAAGCCTTTGAGCCCGATAGCACCAGAGACTACTCCGGCTAAGATCCAGGCAATATCGCGGAGGGTTCTCCGAATTTTTCGAGGCATGTATATGGGGTTAGTTCGCATAAAAAGGGAGTGGTTGCCCACTCCCAAACCATCACCTATTAATCAACATCTCCGCTAGTGCAGCGGGATCTCTTTGTGGTGCGTCCTGATCCACGCGCGTAGCTGATGGACTTCGGCCATCGACATATGCTGGATCAGCTTCCGGTATTCCTTACTGAACAGGCCTTCGTCAAAGGCCATCTTGTCCAATATGTATTGGCTGTATTGCAGCAGTTTCATGCCTACAAGCCGCTTAGGTCCATGGATTGATGGACAGGAACTTATTGCTACGAAACCGTACCTGGTAACCCGAGGATTGGGTTTTGGCGTACCTGCGTGAAAACGGAAAACGGAAGAACTTCCTTTTGGGTGCTCTAGAAATTACGAACATCATACGATGGGTTTTTGATTTTGAAAATGATACCTGCGGAAGTCAGGTAGGGCTAAATCAAAAACTGTTCGTAGAGCACATGCCTGCGGACTGAGGGCACATAGTAGGAGGGTGCCGGGCCATCCTGAATAAGGAATTCCTGTACGGGTGGCTGCCTTGTAGCAGGAGCCTTGTTTACTTCTTTCTGGCGGACGGCCTCCTGGGTAGACTGATGTACATATTCCTCCGCGGCTTCCTGCGTGATTTCAGGCAGCGTATGCTCCGCAATGCCTGAAAGGCAAATGCTCAGTACACCCAGAAGCAGCCAAAGTTTATGCATATTTGGTAGTCTTACTATCAAATACGAGGGTAATGCTATTTTTGTTATACCGATGATAAGGTTTTGGGAGGATTGTTGAAATTAGAGGTAGGGTTGTTGGTGTCCAATCTGTTTCAAGCTTTCATCTTGGAACACACGGATCAAGAAGAAGCCTCCGGCTTCCGGGTAAGGCCTTTAATGGCGAGGTTGTTAGTGTCGCCGTGGGCGCGTAGTCTGCGCTAAAACATCGGAATCCTGAACGACAACAATACTCATGTATTCAAGGTAAACTCAGGAAGGTGGCTACTGGAACCGAAGGAAGAATTCACGTATTTCATCGAGAGGGTTTTCAAATTCGCTTAACTTAAAGTTTATAGGCACAACCATTTCGACCGATACGGGGCGGTTATATTTCATACCAGGACTCCATCTAGGCATCATTTTTACAACGCGCATAGCTTCAGCATCCAACTCAGGATCTACTCCCTTGTACACTTGGACTTGGGAGACGGAACCATCTTTTAACACTACGAACCCGACGTATACCTTGCCTTGCACGCCTTCACGTCGTAAATGATCTGGGTATTTTATATGGCTTTCTAAAAACCGATACATGGCGGTGTCGCCTCCAGGATATTGGGGGTGTTGGAGGGCGTCCTTATTCATAAAACGAGATTCGGTAATATCACCCCGATCATACGACGGACTATTTTCCACTTTTTCCCAACGACCTATCATGATGGCTTCAGTAGGTGAATTCACAAAGCCTAGGTATTTTTTAGTAGCTGCAAGGGATTCCCAGTTACCATTAGGAGCGCTGTAGCGAGTTGTAGGATATAATCCATCTTCATTTGCTTGTGCGGAAATAACATACACAAAGTAAGCTTTACTCCTAGTTACGATCGCGTCAGTAAAATCTACATAGACAATAATTTTTGAAGGGGTTTGGGCTGATAAAGAATGAGGTGCAAGGAGGGTTAATAAGAGCAGTGGGAATACTAGGAGAAGTAGATGTTTCATAGTTGCGGTTAAGTTTTGATAGTGCAAGGTAACTTGTAGTATAATAAATACTGAACTAGGTAGTGGTTTTATTTAGTGATTTGAAGCAGTAAGCCGGATAGTAGGGGTACTAGGCTACACCTTCCAGATACTTTGGTGCGCACGGTTGCTGTGGAGGGGTTGTTGGT
>JBCBHI010001049.1:0-2272 GCA_038525885.1 Bacteroidota bacterium | reverse complement strand
AGGTAAGAGACCAAGTAAGATCTCAGGGGAGGGCTCCGCACTCCTGAGGCTCTTCACTTGTTTCCACGGAAGTACCCTACCCACTATCAAAGAGCCGCCCAAATTATTGAGCAGTACGGCTAACAAGGCAGGAAGCACAACCTGGGGAACACCCCCAGCCAATAGTTAGCAATTGCCCAGGAAATTTACGACCTAGGGTATATCATGCACTACACGTCCGAAGTTACCCAGATCAAAGGAGGCCTGAAGCTGACCAGTGCCGCATTTTCTGAAAACAAGTACGCATACTACAAGTACCTGCGGGAGCAAGAACCGGTGCACAAGGGCACCTTTTTGCCTGGGGTGAAGGGCTACTTTGTGAGCCGCTATCAGGACATCTCGGATATGCTAAAAGACCCCCGTCTGGTACGGCAACGGGCTACGGCAACGGGTGGGAAACGCAACTTCCCGATTCCCCTGCCCAAGGGCGTCAAACTGCTCATGCAGGGCATGATAAATGTGGATGATCCACAGCACCGCCGCTTGCGTACCCTGGTACACAAGGCATTTACCCCCAAGCACGTGGCCAATCTACACGGTAGGGTAGAGGAGATGACCCACCAACTGCTGGATGAGGTAGAAAAGAAACCGGTCGTGGAGCTGCGTATGGAGGTAGCCAAACCCATACCCACGGCGGTAATTGCTGAAATGCTGGGGGTGGAGCTAAGCCGCCTGCCGGAGTTTACTCAAATCATCCAGTCACTTACCCAGGGGCTCAACGGTTTCCGTATAGTAGGTAGCCTACTGGTAGGCATTCCCAAAGCGATCAAAATTGTGCGGGAGCTCATAGAGGACAAGCGGAAAAACCCCGCCGATGATATGCTTACGGCCTTGATTCTGGCCGAAGAGGAAGGCGACAAGCTCACTGAAGATGAGCTGGTGGCCATGGTGTTCCTACTGATCATTGGCGGCTACGAAACCACTTTCAACCTGATTACTAATGCCGTGTTTACTCTATTGTATTACCCGGAGTCGCTTGACCAACTGCGGAACAATCCTGACTTGATGGACTCTGCCATCGAGGAAATACTACGCTACAACGGACCGGTACACGGTACCAAAATGGAGTATGCCACTGAGGACTTGGAATTTGCGGGGGTAAAAATCCCGAAGGGCTCACCTTTGTTTCCCTTTATTGCCTCGGCTAACCATGATCCGGCGGTTTTCGAACGGCCAGAGGTATTTGACATTGCCCGCACACCCAACAAGCATCTTGGTTTCAGTATGGGAGGGCATTATTGCTTGGGGGCTCCTCTGGCTCGTATGGAGACCAAAGTGGCCCTGAAGATCATGTTGGACAGATACCCAGACCTGCGTTTGGCAGTCCCAAAAGAACAGATTGTGATCAATAAGCGGCTGGGCTGGCACGAATACAAAGAAATGCCACTCCATTTACGATAAAATTCTAGACAATAACCCATAGGAGGTATATATTTGTGGAACCATGTCGGTAAAAAGTCGCTTTCCCATTCCAGAATTTGTTCAATACAGAGTAGTATTTTCTAGCGAGCAGCTTGAAATAATACACTTACCTGAGTTGGAGGGAATGATGATGAATCATCTGGGAGACGCCACGCATGAAGAATACAAAACGGCTTTTCTTTCGCTGATCGCCCTCATTCAGGATTACCCTTGGAAGGTATCGATGTCCAATGAAATTTGGCTGCGGCATATTCCTACCCAAACCCGTATTTGGGCAGGTACGCGCGCCGCGTTCATGCCTGGAGTACGCAGGGTCATCCAGGCAAACACCGAAATAGTAAATATAAGCGCACGCAACTCCTTGGGGGTAAAACTCGCCAACCTGTTTCACGGGATGCTGCGTACCGTGACCGGACTGGAACTGAACTCTTTTCAATCTCTGGAGGCAGCTTTTGGCTACCTGGCTGAGAAGTACGGTACGCCTGAGGTACAGGCCCGGTACCAGGAACAACTGGCCGGAGGTCTGGGCCAGGAATTTCAAAGCAACTAGCGGGTTTATCCCAAGCTGGGTATCTTTGTTGAATTATGCCTGCACAAAGTCGTTCTCCTTTGCCCGAATACCTTGCCCACGAGCTGGTCTTTTCTGGTGATCAGCTAGAGGTGGTCTACTTGCCTCACTTGAGCGGCATGATGATGAACCACCTGGGCGAGGCCACTCACGATGAATACCGGAGGGCGTTTCTGGCCATGATTGGCCTACTAAGCGAATACCAATGGAAGGTAACCATTAGCAACGAAACCGAGCTAGTAC
>JBCBHI010001048.1:0-2275 GCA_038525885.1 Bacteroidota bacterium | reverse complement strand
GCGTAGCCCAACCCGTAGCCATAAAGGTGGGCTACGCTGCGCGAAATTCGCCAGGCTATTCAGGACTTCCAGGCCAATACCGAAAAGTTTGTGATCTCTTACAGCGAGATTTACGGTGAAGGTGATTACTACCTGGCTTCGGTAGCGGATGATGTATACATGCATCCGGAGGGCCAATTGGAGTTCAATGGCCTTTCGCAAGAAGTAACTTATATAAAAGGCGTGCTGGACAAGTTGGGCGTAGAGCCCCAGGTGTTCCGCGTAGGCCAGTACAAAAGTGCCGTGGAGCCATTCCTACGCAAGGACATGAGCCCCGAAAGCCGCGAGCAACTGGAGTCGTACCTGAACGCCCTGTATGCCACGGTACTGAAGGATGTAGGGGCTAGCCGCGGTATTGCTGAAGATCAGCTAACTAACATCAGCAACAAAATGCTGGTGCGTAACGCCGCCGATGCGGAAACCAACGGGCTGGTGGACGGCCTCACGTACTACGACGAGGTGCTGGCGGACTTGCGTGACAAGACGGGTACCGCTGAGGGCGACGATCTCCATTTTGTAAGCCTGACCCGCTACCTGAATAGCTGGCAGCCGGTATCTTCTTACGGTAAGGACCGCGTGGCGGTGATTGTGGGCGAGGGCACCATTGCCAGTGGCAAAAGCACGGAAGGCACGATAGGTTCCGATAGCTTTGCCAAGGAGGTACGCAAGGCCCGCCTGGACAGTAAGGTGAAGGCCATCGTAATCCGTATCAATTCGCCTGGTGGTTCCGCCCTGGCATCGGACGTGATGTGGCGCGAAATCACCCTGGCGGCCGAAGAAAAACCGGTGATTGCGAGTATGGGTGATGTGGCTGCCAGCGGTGGCTACTATATGGCCATGGGAGCCGACAAGATTGTGGCCCAGCCAAACACCATCACCGGATCCATTGGCATCTTCGGCCTGCTGTTTAATGCGCAAGGATTCCTAAATGACAAACTGGGAGTAACCACCGAAACGGTGAAAACGGGAGAGCTTTCGGATCTGTTTAACCTTACCCGTTCGCTGACTCCTTTTGAGCGCAGCATCATTCAGAAGCAGGTAGAGGAAGGATACGAAACCTTTACCTCCAAAGCGGCTGATGGCCGGGGTATGGACATAGCCGACCTGAAAGCGCTGGCCGGTGGCCGCGTATGGGCAGGTACGGAAGCCCTGGAAAACGGCTTGGTGGATCAACTGGGCAACCTAGAGGACGCTATTGCCCTGGCGGCAGAGGAAGCGGGCATAGATGACTTTGCGGTGCGCTATTTCCCCGAACAACAAAGTATTTTGGATCTTCTCATGAGTGACCTGACCAGTGGTGAGTACGAAGAGCGTATATTGCACCATCAGTTGGGTGACCTGTACCCACTAGTACAGACTGTACGGGAGATACAGCAGTACGAGGGTATTCAGGCTCGCTTGCCTTATGAGATTGTAATTCAATAAAGAACCGAAGAGCGGAAACCATATGACCGAGATTCGTAAAGACTGGACGAGAGAAGAAATCAAGGCTATTTACGACCAACCCTTTTTGGAGTTGGTATATAAAGCAGCAACTGTACATCGGGAATTTCATGACCCACAGGAGGTACAGGTGTGTACACTGCTATCCATAAAAACCGGCGGTTGCCCGGAAGACTGTGCGTACTGCCCCCAAGCCGCCCGCTACCACACGGAGGTAAAGGTGCACAAGTTGCTGCCTACGGAGGAAGTGATCGCGAACGCGGCGAATGCTAAAGCCAATGGTTCTACCCGGTTCTGTATGGGTGCGGCCTGGCGCGAGGTGCGCGACAACCGCGATTTTGACCGGGTGCTGGACATGGTGAAGGGCGTGACTTCTATGGGTATGGAGGTATGCTGTACGCTGGGTATGCTCACCGATGAGCAGGCCAAAAAACTAGCCGATGCAGGTTTGTACGCTTACAACCACAACCTGGATACTTCTGAGGAATTCTATGACGACATTATCTCTACGCGTACGTACGATGACCGTTTGGAGACCTTGGACAATATCCGGAACAATAAGATTTCGGTATGCTCCGGCGGCATCATCGGGATGGGAGAATCCGTGAATGACCGGATAGGCATGCTGCACACGCTGGCTACCCTGCCTGAGCATCCTGAGTCGGTACCCGTGAATGCCCTGGTACCCGTAGAGGGCACTCCGCTGGAAGAGCAACCCCGTGTGCAGCATGCCTATCCGGTCATTCACGGATTCTCCCATCCCGATGATGCCGCCGGAGCATACCGAAATCTT
>JBCBHI010001047.1:0-2277 GCA_038525885.1 Bacteroidota bacterium | reverse complement strand
CAATATCTGCACCGCCATGGGCGGCACGGGCTTATCCAGCGTGTTGGGAGAGGCCTCCAGCGTATAGCGCAACCGGTCCTCATACTGGTTGCCCTCCAGGGTGAGGTAGTTCTGTACCATGTCCAGCTCCTGCTGCAGGGGCACCTGCTTATGTTCGTTGCTTTGTACCGAATACCGCAGCATATCTGAAAGGTGCGAGATCATGGCCCGCGCCCGGTCAGCATCTTCTAGCACCAAAGCACGGATGTTGTTGAGGGCATTGAACAGAAAGTGGGGATTGATCTGGGCTTTCAGGGCCATCAACTCGGCCTCCTTCAGGGCTGCTTTCAGCTTCCATTTTTCCAGCTCGTCGCGTTGGTTGCGGGCAAAGGCATGCTCAGAAAAGTAAATGGCCGACCAAATGAAGTAAACGAAGGTAACCGTGGAGCAATAGGTCAGAAAACTCCCGATGCGGAACTCTTGTAACTCACTCCAATTCAGTACTCCATAGATGTAGGTATGGATAAGGGTCTGCGCAAGCAGGGCAAAAACGATGGAAACGAGGAAAATCCGCGGCAATACCCAGCGAATGGAACGGCCAGACCAACCGCGGCGGCGGTAGAAGAAACGCAGGCCATGAGAAAGGCTGGCGCATACCAACAGGATGACCAGGTTGAGCCAGATGTAGCGGTGGTCTCCTTCCCAGCCATCGCCCCATACAAACACCATGGTCATGAGGTACACTCCAAAGAGGCTCCAACCCAGAAGCTGCAAAAACAGGTAAGACCAAAAACGATTCATACGGGGAATATAAATGAAATGATTAGTAAACAGCGATTGCCTTGGGTAGAGACGGATCACGCCGAGAACCTAGGGACTAATTTCCTTTCATGGTTTGCCCTTGTTGTCGCTCGGGATTCCGATGTTTTAGCACCGAAAGGTGCCTAGGCGGCCCCGCGTCACCGGAGCGCCGGCCGTCAACAAGTCGGACCGCGTAGGTTGTCGGTGACGGGCTCGCCGGCCTGGGCGGCACCCCGCTTAAACACCGACAACGGCGGGTTATTAGTAAACTTTGATTGCCTTGAATAGAGACTGTTTGCGGAGCAGTCACTACCCAAGGCGGAAAATCAAAAGGGGATTAATTCGAGGCCAGCAGTACCCGATCCAGATGTTGGAAGAAGAACTCCTCGTCGTCCCACATGATGAAGTGCTTGCCTTTATCCGTCAGGACAACCTCTGCCCCTTCTAGCTGAGCAAACTGGGCGGAGTAGGCCGCTTTTACACTGGCATGTGTGGCCCCGTAGTCCTTGTAGGCTACCCAGGCCCCCAGTACCAGGGTGGGAGATTCGATGACCGAGAGGTCATCCCGCAGGTCATGCGTGTAGAGCTCATACATGGCCTGGGCCACCGTATGCGGGTCGCTATCCACGCTCCATTGCACAGAAGTTTCAATATCCTCGGGGTCAGTAACCATGCTGGCCATCATGATGCGCTGTTGAGCCTCAAAACCTTCCGTGCGGGGCTGACTCATCATGCGGCGCATATTTTCTGCTACGGGCTGTATGCTCTCCTCCGTAGCGGCAGGCATAGAGACGGCTGGTAGCCAAGGCAGCCCGTCTACTACTATAAGCTGCTGGAAACGCTCTGGGGCGGTAGAGGCCAAGGATAGTGCCATGAACCCACCCAGGCTGTGCCCTACTACGGTGACATTCTCTAGCCTCTGGCTATCCAGGTAGGCCAGTATTTCATCCCGGATTTGGCCTAGGAAGTATTCCGGCATTTCGTCCAGCGGTTGCTGCCCGGCAAAACCCGGCAAGGTGACTACGTGGCATTGGTACTGTGACTTGTACCGCTCCACGGTGGCATCCCATACACTGCCGTGGCTAGCCAGCCCGGGTATGAGCAGCATGGGTTGTCCCTCACCGTGTACTTGCACGTCAAAGGACTGTGCGGTGGCAAGGTGGGCGGAAAAAAGGCCTATTAATAGTGCGAAGGTGGCGATAAATTTCATGTCCGATTCTTTTGGTTATGTCCGAAGAAACGGAGAATGTACCCGGGCTGGCCCTGAGTTTGGGCGAACGGAAGAAAAGCGGAAGGAAGGGATTTTTCAGCCGCTGGGTATTCGCTAGCCCAACCCATTTTGCCTGCCCGGACGTCATACCTGACCCTCTCGCAGACCCTCAGAAGCGGCTTGTGCTGCCCAAGGTATAGTATGAGTGAGTCCTAGCAGGTCCTTACAGTTCTGTAAGTCCACTATACATTCGCGGACCGCGTAGTTTCGGTGTGCTGCCAGTTTGG
>JBCBHI010001046.1:0-2278 GCA_038525885.1 Bacteroidota bacterium | reverse complement strand
TGAAGAGGGTCTTCCCTTTCAAGGGGCTGATCACTTTGAAGTTAGCCCTTACGAAACTGGGCTTGAAGGTGCTAATGCCCTTGGGCGGAGCGCTGCTGATGAGGATGGCGGCTTCTGCACGGCCCGAGGCGACCAACTTTTGGGCGGTAAGTCCACCAAAGGAATGCCCGATCAGGATGGGCTTCTCAGGTAAGGCATCAATGAAGGTTTCCAGGTTGGATAGCCAATCCTGGAATTGGACGTTTTCTAGCCCAGCGGGCGGGTTGGCCCGCAGCTCCGCCGGATTGCCTGCATGTTTGGGGTGGGCCGGAGCATAGCAGGTGTAGCCCTGGTTTTCAAAAAATGCTTTCCATTCATCCCACGTTTCATTGTTCATAAACAGGCCGTGGATAAAGACAATAGTCTTGGAATTGATGCGCGTTTCCATGCTTTCCGAATTTAAATTGTGAGAAAAGGAAGCACTGCTGACCATAAGCAATGCGATGGCGATTACGATGGCGTTTCGCTTCATTTTGTATCGTTTTGTGTTCGATACAAAGCTGCGGATATCAATTCCTGGAAATTTTAACCTGGGTTAAAATCGCTATTGCTGGGCTAGTCTTTTTCGGATTCTGCTGAGGGAGGGGCCTTGGATACCGAGGTAGGAGGAAATATGGTACAGGGGCACTTTTTCGTACAGATCAGGGTGGGCTTCGATCAATTCTACGTAGCGCTGCTCTACGGATTTGAGCAAGAAACTCTCCACCCGTTCTATCACGGAGGTGGCAGCCCTTTCGGCCGCTAGGCACCCAAAGCACTCCCATTCGTGAGACTGCTGGTAGAGCTTTTGCAGATCTAGAATGTTGATACAAATAATGTGAGCCTCGGTGAGGGCTTCCGTGTAATACTCACAGGGAATTTGGTTGACAAAGCTCTTATAGGCGGTTACAAATCCGTTTTTGGAGAAAAAGAAAACGTTCTGCTCTTCACCAGTATTGGGGTCGATGATGTAGGAACGAAAGGTGCCTTCTACTATAAAACCGAGCTCTTTGCAGACATTCTTATAGTTATTGAAAAGCTCCCCCTTCTTGAACGACTTAGACCGCCAGCATCCTTGGGAAAGATCAAAAGCCTCGGCTGACATACCGGATACTTTATGGAATACCGCACGTAATAGGTCCTCGTTGGTCATGCTTATTTAAACTTTTCTACCTGCACCCTTTTCCTTTAGGAGCCTAGGGCTACTACCCTGGGGGCATTCCTCAACAAGATATTCCTTCTCTAGAAATTAGGTGCCATTCCGATTGAAAGTTAATCGCAGTAATTTCAGCCAAATCCGACGGCATTTCTTTTCCACCTTGCCCTAGAATCATGAATGCAGACCTATTTCAGTCACCCATTACCCTGGAAAACGAGCGAGCCCAGCTGATCCCTTTTGCGGATGCCCGGCAGGAAGAGCTGCGCAGCTTGATATTTGAGGCCGATATCTGGAAATACATGGGCATGTCCATGACTACGGAAGCAGATTTGGAAGCCTATCTCAACCACACTTCGGAAGAACAGCGCAAGGGAATCTGTTACCCCTTTCTGGTCATCGACAAGCGAGATAACCGGGTGGCAGGCAGTACCCGGTACGGGTATCTGAACGCGGCTAGCAAGAAATGTGAGATCGGCTGGACCTGGTACGGCAAGGCCTACCAAGGCACGGGATTGAACAAAGCCTGCAAATTTGCGCTCCTGGACTTTGGCTTCGAAACGGTAGGATTCCGCAGAATCCAGTTTAGTGCGGATGAGGACAACCTCCGGTCGAGGCGCGCAATAGAGAAGTTGGGTGCCCGGCAAGAGGGGATTTTCCGAAACAACTATGTGGACACTCAGGGGCAGAGCCGGAACGATGTGTACTTCAGCATCATCCGGGAGGAATGGGAGACCCTGAAGCAGGCCCGCTTCCAGGAATTCCTTTGAGCGAACGCTCGCCACTATCAGGCTCCGGCGGTGTAAATATGCAGCACTGAATTCTTCGTTTCCGTTACCCTTATCATGATAGGGACCGGATTCGAAGTGGCTATAGCCCTTGCTCCGGCACCCCAACTTTTGGACGGCTTTCCCCTTCATCCCAACTATGAAACGTGTGCCCTCTACCCTACTTTCTCTTGTCGCTCAGGTAATTTTGCTAGCCTCTTGCCAATCGGACCTGTTGGGTCCGGTGCCCTCACAGCGCAAGCTAGAAAGAACGGTTGAGCGGGTGGCTGAGGAGTATAATCTGCCGACGGTGGAAGTTTCCGTTCGTGCTCAAGAC
>JBCBHI010001045.1:0-2279 GCA_038525885.1 Bacteroidota bacterium | reverse complement strand
CTATTACGGGTTGGATGGATTTTCCCGCGGGAAAATCCATCCAACCCGTAATAGACCTCTCAGGGTTTATTGCGGCGGGAAGTTTCCAACTGTTTTCTACCCTACCTACCGTTTTTCCAAGCAACTCTTTGCAACTCAGCCTAGGGATCCAGCCTGCACCCGCGGTAGTATGGTGGCAAAAATGGGGGTATATGGAGGCAAAATTCCCGATACGGCTTGCCTCACTTTCGTATCAATATCAACGGATAGAAAACCCCAGTATTCCGCTACAACAACAAGCAAGTAATACCATTTCCCTGGAGCTAATCAACTTTCTGGAGGCGAGTCGTTTTCTGGCCGTAGAAGTAGGTGTTGGTTTCTTCCTTTAGAATAGAAATCAGGAATAACCCCGAAAAAAACAAAAGCCTCCCACTATTTCAGAGGGAGGCTTTAGGTCAGGCGAGTATATCAAGTTTAGACTACTCCCATTTCCACTCTTTGTGCTTGAATAGTCTCGTTTTCCAAGTATTCATCAAAGGTGGTGAGCTTATCCAGAATACCTTTAGGAGCAAGTTCAATCACACGATTAGCGATGGTATCCGTGAAAGTATGGTCATGGCTCGTGAATAGCAGGGTGCCCGGATAGTCTACTAAGGAGTTGTTTAAGGCCTGAATTGATTCCAGATCCAGGTGGTTAGTAGGCTCATCGAGTAGCATCACGTTAGCTCCACTGAGCATCATTTTGGACAGCATACACCGGACCTTCTCCCCTCCTGAGAGTACAGAGGCCTTTTTCAGGGTCTCTTCGCCTGAGAAGAGCATTTTACCCAGGAATCCGCGAATAAACACCTCATCTTTGCCCTCATCGGTATCGTCGCTATACTGCCGGAGCCAGTCAATTAGGTTAAGTTCCACCTCGAAAAACTCAGCATTCTCGTTGGGTAGCAAAGAGTGGGTGATGGTTTGCCCCCATTTGAATTCACCAGAATCCGCCTCTTCCTTACCAGAAAGCACATTGAACAGTGCGGTTACCGCCAAGGGGTTCTTCGCAATCACGGCAATCTTATCATCCTTATTGACTACAAAGGAGAGATTCTCAAACAACACTTCACCATTCAAAGTCTTGGTGAGATTATTTACCTCCAGTATTTGCTTACCTGCCTCACGCTTTGGTTTCCAGATCAAGGCAGGATAGCGCCGCGTACTAGGCTGGATATCATCCAAATTGATTTTCTCAAGCAACTTCCGGCGGCTGGTAGCCTGGCGGCTTTTCGCTGCATTGGCACTAAATCGGCTGATGAACTCTTGCAGTTCCTTTTTCTTCTCCTCAGCCTTTTTGTTCTGCTGCTGGCGCTGACGCAACGCTAACTGGCTACTCTCATACCAGAAGCTGTAGTTACCGGTAAACAACTTGATCTTACCAAAGTCAATATCCGCAACGTGGGTACAAATGGTATCCAAGAAGTGACGGTCGTGACTAACTACGATCACGGTATTTTTAAAGTCGAGCAGAAAATCCTCTAACCAACGGATGCTGAAGATGTCCAGGTCGTTGGTAGGCTCATCAAGAATCAAGATATCTGGGTTGCCAAAGAGTGCCTGAGCCAGCAGGATACGTACTTTTTGTGCACCGGTCAGCTCCTTCATGTCACGGTAATGATCCTGCTCATGGATGCCCAACCCGCTTAACATGGCGGCAGCATCACTTTCTGCATTCCACCCATCCATTTCGGCAAATTGCTCTTCCAGCTCGGCCGCTTTTAGCCCATCTTCTTCAGAAAAATCAGGCTTGGCGTAGATGGCATCCTTTTCCTGCATGATCTCCCAGAGGGTAGAGTGTCCCCTGATTACGGTATTTAATACCGTCTCATTGTCATACTCAAAGTGGTTCTGTTTCAGTACAGCCATCCGCTTACCGTGGTCCATGACCACTTTTCCACTATTAGCGTCTATATCGCCTGCTAATATTTTTAGGAAGGTGGATTTTCCTGCACCATTGGCCCCAATGACGCCATAGCAATTGCCTTCGGTGAACTTAATGTTTACTTCATCGAACAAGACACGCTTGCCGAATTGGAGAGATACGTTATTGGCAGATATCATACTGTTAACTAAACTCAGTGCGTTTTCGCCCGCAAAGGTAGGGATTATTTTGTGCCGATAAGAATTTCCATGAACCATCTATGCTCAGCTTGAGCAAAGAACATCAAAGGAGAAGGGTAGCTCAGCCGTGGAGGATTTCAACTGCATTAGATTAGCATAACTCTCTACCTGTCAAACACTTACTTAAACAAGAAATC
>JBCBHI010001044.1:0-2280 GCA_038525885.1 Bacteroidota bacterium | reverse complement strand
ATGATCCCGGAAGCGTTTTAGCCGAGCAGAATCGCTTTTGTCGAAGGCTCTTAAATTGGTAGTGTTAAATAGAAACAGAAACCCTTCTGGGAATGCCCCCAGCTTAATGGTCATCACCAGAGAAGATTTTACATTTTTGAGCGTGAGTTTCCCGATCACATCTCTGAAGGACTTGACAATGTATACCCCTTCTTCTAACTCCTGGTAGTCATCCCCAAACGTACTGAAAGCCTCCTGAGGGGTTAGTCTTACCTGGCTGAACTCCTCAATGTTGAGACCTTTAGTTGCCGAAAATTCGTATTTGTGGTTTTCATCATTGAAGGTAAGGAAGGAGGCTCGTTCAGCCTGTGGGAACAACTTCATGGCCTCCGTGAGCAAAGCATCTAATACCCGGTCCAGTTCCAGCTCCTGGTTGATGGTTTGTACTATAGAATTGATGGTTTCTAGTTCTTCGGCCTGTTGGCGAATGGCCTCACTTTGTTGTTGAATATTGTAGGTTCGTTCCTCCACCATTTCGCTCAGCAACTGGTTCCGCGTGTTGAGGGTGGTTAATCGAACATAATACCCGATAAACCCGATGACACCGATGCCGATGATTAGGAGTAAATAGAAGTAGGGGGTTTGAACAAACTTGGCCGTTTTGGAAAGGCTGATACTTGCCCCCTCGGTATTCCATATTCCATCATTATTGGAGGCAATTACTTGAAACGTATATCCACCTGGGGGTAGGTTGGTGTACGTAGCAATTCTGTTGATTCCTGCCTCTTGCCAGCTGTCTTCGTACCCCTCTAGCCGATACCGAAACTGAACGTTTTTGGGAGCAAAATAGGTAAGGGCTGTATATTTTATTTCGATACGGTTCTTCCCTGGTGGGATTTTTATGACTGTTCCCTCCTCATCTTTTTGCTGCTCTTGGTTAACCAGTACGGATTCAATCTGGACAGGAGGTGGTATAGTGTTCAGCGGAATGTTTAGAGGGTCGATCACGGTAACCCCCAACTGGGTGGGTATCCACAGCCTCCCATCTGGCGAAATGCCCATTTTTGAGGCTCCCGTGGTTTCCCGGCTTCGCATGCCATCGGCATCCGTAAAAAGCTTACTATTAGAAATCTGGTCTAGCTCATTTCTAACTACTTTCTGTAGCTCCGTGCGCTCTATTCTAACTACCCCGCGGTCGGTAGTGAGCCAATAGGAATCCTCTTGGTCTATGACTAACTGAAAAACAGAATTGCCCATAAGGCCTTGTTCTAGCCCGATGGATTTGAATTGATTGTCATGCAGAACGCTTAAACCTCCGGTAGTGCCTATCCAGGTATATCCTTCTGGGTCTTCGGTCATGCGAAAGATCACATCTGCGGCTAGGCCATCAACCTTGGTCAGGTTGTCAACCCCTCCTTCTCTGATTACATAAATCCCACCTCCATTGGTCCCTACCCAGATGTTGCCTTGCCTGTTTTCGAAGAGAGACATGATGAACTCATTCTCAATCCCCTTTTCTTTGGAATACTGCTCGATAGAGCCATCTGGGTTGATGCAGTTTAGTCCAGAGGGGGTGCCTACCCACAGACGTCCTTTTGAGTCCTCTAGGATGTTCCTGATTCTGGAATTGGTGAGGCCATCTGCCTCAGTTAGCCGGGTAATGATCTGCCTCTCACCAAATTGAACTAACCCTCCATGGGTGCACACCCATAACCGGCCTTGCGAATCACGGATGATGTCCCGTATTCTATTCTCCTCCGAAGTATTGCCGAGGGAAAACTGAACAATCGTATTGTTCTCAAACAAAGCCAGCCCGTTATCTGTACCCACCCACACTTTATCCCCATCAGGGTAAGTAACATTGATTATGTCATCTGGTAGGTCTTCAGGAGTTCCGAAATTGGAAAACTTGCCATCCTTGATCCGGTTGATTCCACCACGGTACGTTCCAAGCCAGAGGCAACCCTCAGGGTCCTCTACCATATCTTCTATGGTGCTATGCGAAAGACCCAGTGCTTGGTTTAAGGTTTCAATGTTGCGACTGTCCTCATCAAATCTAACTAGGCCGGCATCGGTTCCTACCCAAAAAGTCCCCAGCCGGTCTCGAAAGAAGCAATTTACGGTGTTGCCAGGCAGCCCATTCTGTTGAGAAATACTGTATTGAATTTCTCCATCGCGCCAGCAAGTGAACCCCTCATCAGTGCCCATCCATACGGTGCCATCCGAATCAGGAAAAACAGTACGAGTGGCATTTGAGGGAAGGGAACTGTTTTCCGTAGCTATTTGAACAAAGACTCCGTC
>JBCBHI010001043.1:0-2288 GCA_038525885.1 Bacteroidota bacterium | reverse complement strand
GGACCGGCGCTTTGAAATCCGACCCCGTAAATGCCGCGGGATCCCGGGCTATTAATCTGGATAGGGTTCAAGACCTGCGCCAGGCGCGCGGGGGGGGGGCGATCCTGAATTTCGGTTTGAAACTGCCATTGCCCCCTATAGCAGGGCCCAAGGCCGAAAATTGATGATGGTGCCCTCGGTAGGATGTCCTGAGTTTCTAACTAATCGAGCTGCCGTAGGCCACTTACAGTGGGCAGTTCATGCCCAGGAACGGCCTACCATTTTGTTGGTGCCCGCATCCGAGCTGCAAACTTACATTGATCAAGCAGGCAGGGTACTTCAGTATTATGGGGTGGGCTTAGCCAGTTGGGAGAGTAACACAGGTTTATTAGGCTTTGGGGCGTCCCGACGGGCGGCGCAAGCCTACGCCGAAAGCCTGAACGGCAAAAGAGAAGAAGTGGTGTTGTGCGATGTCAATGCCGTAGAGTCCCAGGATGTGGCTGACGGCTACGATACCGGGGACGAAAAAGACGGAGACCATTCATTGAGGGCCGTGCGAGGTCCGTTAAAATACAGCGCCGCGGGTATGGCAACTGGCATCCCTTGGTACGACTATGAGGAGGAAAAAGATAAGCTGAAATCCCGAGGAGCTAGTAAAGGAGGCGCTACGCGGCCCATAGAACAAGTGGTGATTGTGGGATTCAGAATGCCTTACGACCCCAGTTTTATCACTTCTTCAGAAGACGCGGACCTTACCCAAACCCTTTTGAGTCAAGAAACCGCCCTACACCAGGAGGCGATCACCGCAGCCACCTTCAAACACAAGGCCCGCATTCGCAAGGTCCATTTAGGCTCCTCCTACCTAGCAGGAAATAGATACATGGACCAACGAGCCCAGTTACTTCAACAGCTGGACTACGAAGACAATATTCAAGTTATATACCGCAAAAAATGGGGAAATGATGAAAAGGTAACCGGCAGGCAAATGTCTTTAAGAGACTTGGCTAGGCGCATTGCCAGGTCAGTTAATCAGGACTACCGGGTCATCCGATCCCTTATATTGGAGAAGATAATCTTGGAAGCTAAGCGCCGGCAGTTATCCGATACCGGCGTCAAGGCCATGGAGGAACAAGAAATGGAGGAGAAAGGCCACCATGCTTCAGGCAGCTCCGGAGCGGACGTTTCTATGGCAGACATATTGAACGAAAGTGTGATGTCAGAGGCCACCCGCATAGGAGTAGACCGACACTTTCGTATTGGCTATGCTGACGGCACCGATCATAACTGCTCCATCATTTCTATTTTCGCCGCAGCAGGTGTGAACATTAGTAGGCAGGAGGCTCAAACCTACCGGGAGCAATTGGAGATTCCAGGAAGAGGAGATATTGACCTGACCCGTACTTTGGCCAGGCGTATTTTAGGTTTGGTAACTGCCAGGACCGGAAGACAATATATTTTAAATACCGTAAATGAAGGACCCCGCGATGCGAGCGACCGTCCCACCTTTGGCACAGCAGAGCTTACCCGCAATGGCAATGGAACTCCCATTTACATCTTCTTTGCGGGCACCCACTTTAGCCCCGCCCAACGTCGTACTTGACCATTGTCTAACATCCAGCGTCCAGTTTCGAACCTCAAACTTCCAATTTCTAACCTCCAACCTCGACTACCCCCCTCAAACTCCCCATTTCACAAACCCAACCACGAATTCAGAAATAAAGCCTAAAACCCCCATTCAAAACTCAAAATTCAACATTTAGAATTCCCGCAGCTCATTTCATGGGACGCCCTAGGCAATCCGGCTAAACTTACTCCCCGAACCCCAAGCCGATTCCCCCATGGAACACCAACCCATCCCTGCCCCACACCGCCCCGCCACCCAACTAGCCACTCGCCAGCCAGCCTACCAAAGCACCCACCCAAAGGCCTCCACCCCAGCCAGCCATGCCCGTTTGGCGCAACTACAACAATTCCAAGCCCTAGCCAACAGCAGCCCCCACACCACCCAGCGCAAAGCCCTCCAGCACCTGGCAAACCAATCACCCCAGGCCCTCCAGCTTAAAGCCTTTCAATCCCAAAGCCGCACTGCCGTCCAACGCGTAGCCATCAACGACGACCCCGCCCTGGAACAAGAAGCCGATGTAATGGGCGCCAAAGCTGCCAGCCTAGGCACCCAACTCACCACCCAACGAAAACCCGATAGCACCCCCGGTCATCCTGAGCATCGCGAAGGCCTGTCCACCGAGTTTCAACGAAGGAGGAAACTCGGTCGTATGATACATTCCAAGCCAAATCCACGGCTAACAGCT
>JBCBHI010001042.1:0-2291 GCA_038525885.1 Bacteroidota bacterium | reverse complement strand
TCACCGCGCCGCGCGGTGAATACCACGGGTGTCGTTACCGCATCGTTAAATTGGCTGGCCCCTGATGCGGTAAAGACACCCGTGGTATTCACCGCTCCCCCCAGAGACATGTCCCCGGTGATGATCCCTGTACCGCGCACTTCCAGGTTAGCAGAAGGAGTAAAGCTGCCGCCAATGCCTAACCTTCCTTGGTCAGTTAAAGTCATTTGGTTTGTGCCTTCATGGCGAAAGACCATGTTTCCTGCACCAATATGATTAAGGTAGGTATTGGAGCCACCATGACCGATTTCCAGGTAGTTAGTTTCCCCTGCTTCGTTGGAGGCACGCAAAGAGCCGACCACGGTGAGATTAGCCCCAGGCGTGTCGTCCCCGATACCAATATTTCCGTTTGCAGCAATCCACATTCTACCCGTACCATTTGTGCCGAACTCAATTTCTGCGTTGCCGTGGTTGAAGATTCCCGCGCCGCCATCAATACTTTGGCTAATACTAAATCGGTTGCTATACGTCCTGTTTCTGGCTCGAATATCCAACTCGGCATGGGATTGGTCTGGTCCGTCCTGAATAATTTTTATGGTTCCGGTGCGTGCCTCGAAGCTAAAATCGTCGAAGGTGTAGAATTTGTTTTGGTTACCAAAGTTCGGATTTGCCGCATTTGTGTAGTGGAGGTGAAATTTACCATTGCCTCCATTGGTCATGTTCCATACATGCTGGTTACGGTGCATTTGGTAGCTGGTCGTGACATTAGTCCGGTCCTCGTTTATTCGATGAATGTCCTTACTTGTACTTGCAGTGCTTTGCCCTTGGGCTACTTGCGAAAAGGCAAGACCCACTAGCGTGAGGCAAAGGGCCAGGCCTAGCTTCTTTGATTTTGAGTACGATTGGGTGTTTGTAAACGATTTCATTTTGTGGGTGTGTTAATTGTGTTTTTACGGTAAAAAATGCAGACTCTGTGCATTCTTTTTTATTTAGCTGAAATCCTTCGCGGACGGTTTTGTCAATTTCTCATTGACCCTCATGTAGTAGCTCTGTTTGCAAACCAGGAGTAATCGTTGGTTCAGATTTCTACCGCCTGGCATACCACAAAAGTCCGGGTTTAAGGAAAAATCTAATTGAATATCAGGTGGACAACAGGTGAAAGGGAGGGGTTATAATATGGTTGGTAAAGAATAGTATTAATGGAAGAGGTTTTTTATTAATCCACTGAAAGTCAGAATTTTATCATAAATTTCTTCTTTGTACCAAGAAATGATACAGAGGTATACATGCGGCGTTTTGTATACCTAACCCCCCACCTTAGGGTACACCCCAACACATTCCGAACAAGGCTAGTCAAGTTTTTAGGGGAAGCGTGCTTACCCCACCAAAGAGAAAGACTGATAGGGCTCAGGGACGAAAACTTTCGCACCTCATCGCTAAAAAAACAGGCAAAGGTCTTGTGCCCAACTAATCCACCGATGAATCGTTGGCCCAAAAACATTATGTGATTATTTTAAGATTTTCAACCGTACAATTTACGCCTACAAAACCATGCACTCACCATTCAATGGGCTAAAGTCTTATTCTCATTACTGGCTCTTGGGCTGCTTGCTTACCCTTCCTAGCCTTGCCTTAGGACAAGTAGATTCTTTGATCAACTTGCTAGAAACTGTATCTGAAGAAGATACTCCCACAATACTCAACGCCCTCTGCTGGGAGCTGCGAAACGAGGATTCGCGCCGTGCTCTTTCTTATGGCCTTCAAAGTATCGAAGCCTCCAAAACTGCCAAAGACCCTTACAACCTGATAAAAGCTTACAGCTTTACCGGGGTAGTGTACCGGAATCTGGGATACTATAGAGAGGCGTTGGAATACTACACCCTGGGGCTGGAATTGGCCTTGACGGAGGATGACCGTGAGCAACAATGCTATGGCTACATCAACATTGCCAACCTGTTTCTACTGATCGAAAACCCGGAGTTCTCCTTACAACAGCTCAAGCGTTCACAATCCTTAGCTGTAGAACTCAACAATCCCTCCATCCTGGGTTACCTGCACCTTAACTTTGGCCGGGTGTACCTTGCCCTGGAGCAAAATGACTCCGCCCTTTTTCACCTACAAGAGGCTTTGGACATTCGGGAGGCTACGGGCACCCCACACAACCAAAGTGTCTGCAAAAAGTATTTGGGAGACGCCTATTATCAGCTGGCCGATTTCAAGGCCGCCCAGCGGGCCTACGAGGAGGCCATCACCATGATGTACATGGATAACGATCAAGCCCTGTTCTCTGCTACGCTCAATGGATTGGCCTG
>JBCBHI010001041.1:0-2291 GCA_038525885.1 Bacteroidota bacterium | reverse complement strand
TGTATAGGCATTCAAGTTAGAATTAGATATCTCCAATCTTTTTGGGAAGGAAAATAACTACCCAATCTGATTCATCACCAATTTGTGATAGAGACCCTCCTCATTTTCAATCAGGGCTTCGTGGGTGCCGTACTGTACCAGCGCCCCTTTTTCGAGCACCACCAACTTGTCTGCTTGCGAAATCGTGGAGTATCGGTGGGCAATGATGATGGTGGTACGTCCGTACATTAGCTTATTGAGGGCATCCTGCACCAGCAGCTCACTCTCAGAGTCCAAGGCGCTAGTGGCCTCATCCAGAATCAGGATCTTAGGGTTTTTGATGACTGCCCGGGCAATGGCGATCCGCTGTTTTTGGCCACCGGAAAGTTGCACACCCCGTTCGCCAACGGCGGTCTGGTAACCCTCCGGGAAGCTAGTAATGAAGTTATGCGCATTGGCCAGCTTAGCTGCTTCCATCACTTTGTCCAGGCCCTTTTCGGGCTCGGTGAGTGCATAGCCAATGTTTTCTGCAATGGTGCCGGAAAAGAGCACCGGCTCTTGCTCCACAATGGCGATAGAGTCCCGGATGGACCGGTAGTCCAGGGTGGCGGAATCAATGCCATCGAACTGTATTCGGCCTTGGCTGGGTTCGTAGAAGCCCAATAGCAAATTAACCACGGTGGTTTTGCCAGCACCCGAGGGCCCCACCAGCGCCACTTTCTCCCCCGCTTGGATGCTCACGTTAAAGTCACGCAGCACCGTTTCGTCCTTGCGGCCAGGATAGGCAAAGCTGAGGTTTTCAAAGGCAATCTGGCCCTGTAGCTGGGCAGGGGCCAGTCCTTCCTTATAGGTTTGCACCTCCGACACCCGGTCTAGCAACTCAAACACCCGCTCGGTAGCCCCAAAGGCCTGCATCCACTGCCCCCACATAGCGCTAATTCCGTTGACCGACCCGGATAGCATCCCCGCATATAATAGGAAACTGGTGAGCTCCCCTATAGACAGGGTGTCTTGGATAATGAGCACTCCGCCCACCAGTATGGTGACGAGCATGGTACTGAAAGCGGCAAAGGTGCTTAAGGCCTGGAAGGTAGCCATCAGCCGGGCATTGTCCAGCGTTCGGTCCAGAACCGAATTTGCCGCCGTGACGTAGCGCGCGATGGCTTTCTTTTCCTGATTGAAAGCCTGCGTGATGCGCACGTTAGCAAAGCTCTCTTGCGCCGTTTGCAGGCTGCCCGAGATACTGTCTTGCAGGTTCATGGATTTTACCCGCGCCTTTTTGCCCAGCCATCGGGTGAGGGCCAGGGTAATAGGGAGGGAAAGCACTACCAGCGCGCTCAATAGCGGGGAGATGAGGAAAATCATGACCAAACCGCCTATGCCCACAATAAAGGACCGAATCATGGTGGCGATGTTCATACTGAGCGCCCCCTGTAGCATATCCGTGTCTACGGTGAGCCTACTGGTAAGCTCTCCGGTTTGGGTGGTATCGAAAAAGCCAATCTCCTGTTTGATGATACTGCCGAAAAGACGCTCGCGTACCTGGCGGACGATCATGCCCCCAGTAGATTCGAACAAATAGAACCGCAGGGCCGAAGTGATACAGTACAGCACAAAACCGACAAAGGCCAGGATGGCGGGCAGGGTGTACCAGTCCGTAGAGTTGTTCTCGGAGATGTTGTCCATGAAATAGGACAGTGCCTTGGGGAAGGCCAATTGCAGCCCGGCGGCAATCAGCATCATCAAAAAACCTAACAATAGCCGGCCCATAAAGGGCTTCACCAGTTGCAGGCGCTTGAGGTGTGCAGTGTTGGCTTTTTTCATGTCCTATCCTTCCTGTTCTAATTGCTCTATAAAATTCATCCAGTTCTCATCGCCCAGCATCCCTTCGGCCTGCACTGTGTTTTCGGCATCTATGAACAGGTAGTAAGGAAACGCACTTTGTGGGTTGAGATAGTCATAGGTGTCCTGGTTGGTGCGCAGGGTGGCATCCAGCAGGACCTCATCGCGAAGAAAGTTTTTTATCCGCCGCCGCTTTTCTACCGACACTATCCAAATCATCACCCCCAGGTTTTGGGTTTTGGCCATGGAAGCCCGCAGTTCCGGTAGCTTGGCTTTGCACTTGGGGCATTTTGAGCCCAAAAAGACCAAGGCTTTGGCATGTTGGGGGTAGGTAGAAAGTGATACGGTTTCATTGTCAGAGAACCGATCCATACTGACGTCTGCAACCACCGTGCCCGTGGGTAGGGGAGGGGCCGAATCCCCAGTAGCGGAGGGCATCCGCTTGATGGTACGGATCACCCAGAAAGTAA
>JBCBHI010001040.1:0-2294 GCA_038525885.1 Bacteroidota bacterium | reverse complement strand
CTACAGTCTACCCCGCTATCAGGTGGATATAGCCCTTCGGGGTATTTACCGCGGACGCTGGGGCCTTGGCGATAGTGATGGCAACGAGATTGTTGACGCCGAGCGCGAATTTGCCCTTGGCTATTTCCTACTCAATCTGGCCGTGAATAAACAGCTCTGGCCCTGGCTTAAGGTAGAAGCTGGAGGAAACAATCTGCTAAACGTCACGAACGAATTCGAGCCTTCACTGCCCGGCACTATCTGGTACGGCGGGCTCACTTTCAATTTTCAATAAATACAACCTTTAGTAAATAGATGATGAAAAACCGTAATCTTTTCTGGTCCTTAGCGATTCTGGGAGTAGGATCGTTTGGAATGATGGCTTGTGAGCCTGAGGTAATGCCTGAGGTCCCTGTAGAACTCACAGTAAAAACGGCGGTAGACATCCCTGCGGACCCCGAGGCTTCGCGTACCGATCCACCCAATTTTACCTTTTATGATTTGGATGAGGGCGTGATCCTTACCAAAGAGGATTCTACCGGTACGGCTTGGGATATCGCCTTGGCAGGGACTACTATCTTGACCAACGGTGGTGTTTCGGGTCCTGGGCAAGGTTCCGCTCTGATCGTAGACGGAATCTTCGATTCTATGGAGGAGGCACCTACTTCTGGGTTTTCTACGGATAATGCTACCACTCTGGCAATACCTACGGGTAGTGGCAATGGCTGGTATACCTACACCGCGGGTACCGAACCTACCAACAGTATTTTGCCCATTCCAGGTAAAGTGATTGTGCTCACAACCGGGGAAGGCAATTATGCCATGATCGAGATATTGAGCTATTATAAAGGCAACCCCGATACTACCACCCCCGAATTTGCGAGCTTTGATACGCGCCCTGATGGTCGGTACTATACCTTCCGGTACGTAGTACAACCAGACGGTACTAATTCTTTCTAATATCCTCTACCATAACCTACTTTCAATTTAGAAAAGGAATGCGTTGGTATTTCCTGGGTTATGAATACTTAGTCCTCCGGAGCTGGGCATACCCAACAGCTCCGTGAGGCACTCTATTTTGAATTGAGACTAATATCTTTTGTATGCAAGACGTCCCCGGCACCCAAGGATATGCCAATGCCATACCACGGTTTGTTGAAGCCACTTCTATCATTCCTTTTGAAGTTTTGCATCATGAATTCTTGGAATTCCTACCCGCAGAGGCTGCCTTGGTGTTAGACCTAGGTGCAGGGTCTGGACGCGATGCAGATACCCTAAGCCAAATAGGCTATAGAGTCATTGCGGTAGAACCTTTAGCAGAATTTAGGGCTCTAGGGCAGGAACTCTACCCCTCTTCCAACATAGAATGGATGAATGATGCGCTACCTACGCTCCAAAAACTGAAATATTATTCTCGGCAGGTGGATTTCATCTTATGCTCAGGTGTATGGCACCATCTAGACCCGGAGGAACAACAAGCAGCCATGAAACGGGTAGCGGAATTGGTTAAACCCCGTGGAATCTTCTGCCTATCCCTCAGACATGGCCCCGCAGGTGTAGGGCATCATGTGTTTCCCATCGACTTGTCTCAAACCCGCCGTAGTGCAGACGAGGCAGGCTTTGATATTCTGCGAGAAACCGATCATCAACCCAGTTTACTTGCCAATAAGCCAACCGTACACTGGTCTCGACTGGTGTTACAAAGGAGAGGTTTGCATATTATTTTCGGTGGAAAAAGGAATCAATCTAGAGCCCATTGAGCATTATGAGCAAAGTAGAACGATTTGAAAATCAACGGGCAGCCAAATACGACCAGTTTGTAGAAATCTGGATACCCAACTACCACTACTTCATGGAGCAGGTGCCCAAACTGTTGAGTGAGGTTACTAACAAACATCTCCTGGTAGTAGGCTGTGGCACCGGTACGGAGATAGAACGATTTGTAGAAACTAAGCAGGGATGGAAGATCCTTGGGGTAGATCCCTCTCCCGAGATGATTGCGCAGGCCAAGGACCGATTAGGGCATTGGGAAGAAGTGGAACTGGTAGAAGGTACGGTAGATAGCCTAAGTAAGGCTGTGCAGTACGGTGCCGCTACGCTATTGCTGGTGCTACACTTTATGGAGGACGATGGCACTAAAAAAGACTTGCTCCAAGGTATAGCAGATCGGTTGGAGCAAGGTGCACCCTTGCTTTTGCTAGATATCACGGGGGACGAACTTCAGATTGAGCAAAATTTACAAGTGCTCAAGGCGTTGCTGCCCAGTAGCGTACCGGAGGAAGAAGTAGCCAACCGACTACACAGTGTTACTTAGG
>JBCBHI010001039.1:0-2294 GCA_038525885.1 Bacteroidota bacterium | reverse complement strand
AGCTACTCCCTTGGGGGCTCAGGATATCCGAAAGTTTTCATTCGGCGACACCACTCCACTCACGGATAAGGACCTGCTCAACGAAGACTATGCGCGTAAGGTAACTACCGAGTTGCCCACCGACCTAGGTCTGAGTACTTCCCGTGGCTTCATTAAGTTCACCTTGACCGAGCCCAACGTTCCCTTCCTGGCCTTCGGGCACAAGGAATATCCCACACTGTATACCAAACGGATCATTGACCAAACGGTCAAGAATAATGCCGATGCCATACTACCGAGAGAGCCCTACACGCCCTTGGTAAAAAGCATCACCCTCAACTATTCTGTATCGCAGGAGATCAGCTTGAATGACCAGAAGAACAATACGGCTGAAGAATTCTTCCACGTAGGACCTTTTGGGCATGCCTTGCAATACAGCCCTGACTACCAATGCGAGAGTGGTAACACGGCCCCCTATGCCTTCCCCCACTTTGCTAACCGGGGCAACCTATACCTGGGCCTGACGGAGGCCCAACCGGGAGAAACCTACTCCTTCCTCTTTCAGATGGTAGAGGGTACGGGCAGTACCAAAGTAGACAAGGACTCTGGGTTTGGCTGGTACTATCTGGCCGCGCACAACACCTGGAAGTCTCTGGACGACTACGTACAGGCCGACAGCACGGACCAGTTCCTGAACTCGGGCATTGTGCAAATATCCATGCCAGATGACCTGGCCAGCGAGAATACGCTGATGCGAGATACCCGTAGCTGGTTGCGGGTAAGCGTACCCAACACGCCAGAGGCCGAAAACCTGATGGTAGCCGTACATTCCAATGCAGTGAAGGCCACCTTCAAGGACCAAGGCAATGACCTGAGCCGCCTTACCGAACCCCTGCCAGCAGAGAGCCTGGCTAAGCTGGTCAACAAGGACGCCCAGATAAAGAAAGTAAACCAGCCCTATGCTTCTTTCGGAGGCAAGATCAAAGAAGAGAACGAGAGCTATTATACCCGGACCAGTGAGCGCCTGCGGCATAAGCACCGGGCCATCAACATCTGGGACTTCGAACGGCTGGTATTGCAGCACTTCCCCTCCGTGTATAAGGTGAAGTGCCTGAACCATACCAGCCCCGATAGTGAGCGGGCACCGGGCCATGTCACCCTGGTGATTGTATCCAACCTGCGGAATCAGAACGGAGTAGACCTGCTGAAACCCACCACTAGCTCTAGCAAGCTAGCGGCCATCAAGGACCTGTGCCTGAGCCTGAGCAACCCCTTCCTGAACCGCCCCGGCGGTAAGGAGAAGCTGCACGTATCGGACCCTAGCTATGAGCAAATCAAGGTGGAGTTCAAGGTGAAGTTTCACGAAATACCCGGCCTGGATGCCAATGCAGAGCGCGAGAACCTCAACGAGGCCATCAAACGCTACCTGTCGCCCTGGGCCTATACGGAAGGGGTAGATATCCTGTTCGAAGGACGGGTGCACAAAAGCCAGATCCTGCACTTTGTAGAAAACTACCGCGGACTGGCGGGTACGGAGGAGCTTGTGGACTTTGTGACTTGCTTCAAAATGTACCACAGTGTAGAGGATGAGGATGGGGTACTAGAAGAGCAGGAGGCCGATGTGATCACGCCTACCCGGTCTAGCGCCATCCTGGTAAGCCATAAAAAGCACATAATAAATCTGGTAACAGATACTGAAAACTGCACCTGCGAGGATGATCCCGTTCAAACCACTCCTACCGAGGAGCTGGAGGGCATCGACTACTGGACAGTTGGATCGGATTTCATTGTAACCCCCGGTACGTCATGAACGAAAAAACGAGAAGCATACTAAAGAACTATCTGCTCACGGGGAAAAAACCTACCCAACAGCAGTTTGCGGAGCTGGTAGACTCCATGGTCAATAAGCTGGACGATGAGCTGACCATCACCATTGCCAAGCGGTTTGGGATACACACCCCGGACCCGCAAGGGCAGCTGCACGTGACTACCTCCGCCCAACTCCCAGCGCTAGTACTCTCCCATGCTACCCACCAAAGCCAGTTTGGGTTGCACCCAGGAGCAAGTTCTAACGCCGTGAGAAAGCTCACCATAGTGGAGCTACAGGAGAAAAAAGAGATTCTGGCGATCCTCAAAACGGGCCGGGTGGGCATCGGTACGGATACGCCGAAAGCCACCCTAGGGGTAAACGGCGGGCTCGCACTGAGTAATGCCGACAACAACTCCGAAAACGGGGTACTACAGTGGACCGGCAGTGATTTTCAAGGCAGAATAGGCGGGCAATGGATCTCGCTAACCAACCCTGCCGGGGTGGT
>JBCBHI010001038.1:0-2307 GCA_038525885.1 Bacteroidota bacterium | reverse complement strand
GTTTGGTCCAGTTGCGTTTGGAGTGTTTGCAGCAGCTTACTCATGACTTACCAAGGAGGGTTTTGTATAATCGGCCCGGAATAAGGCTAAATTACACGGATTTTGCTACAACGGAACCGGGGGGTCTTTTTTTTCGACCAACTTACTTTTATCCCATTTTAGCGTCCTTGGCTCCTCATGGAATTGTCTGATTCCCAATTATACCAATACCCAGGGCTGGTAAATCGTAACCTGTTGATTTTCTGCGTACTGTAACCCCCACTGGGTAGGTAAGTCAAGGCTAAATATCGAATGGCTGTTTTGTACCACCCACTGTTGGGCGGCTCTCATGGCAGCCTCGGAATACTTGCTGAAGGGTAATGCATGTAGGTGGTGGGCCGTACTCCAAAACTGAGTGATTTGCTGAAGGTGAGTGAAGTCGTCGAATAGATCTGCATACTCCGTGCTGGGAAGCACCGCCGTTATTCGGATATCCATTTCATTAGCAACCTGTGCAAGGGTAGTTTCCCATGCTGGGGTAAGCGTGGTAATAATATCTGTTACCGCCAGAGCCTCCAAGAGCGCTTGTATATAGGACAGTTCTTCTTTGGAGAGGGGATAGTGTGGGGTGTCAGGATGACTGATGAGGCCTAGAATCATAACATAGTAGAAAAAACTCTATGCTAAAATCTTAGATTCTGGGGTTGAGGTAAACCCTGAAAGTTGTGATTTTTCCTCCCTAAATATAAGGAGATTTAAATCAGGCCGTGTTCTAACGCGTACCGTATAAGGCCAACGGAGTTCTTCACGTTGAACTTCCCCAGCATGTTTTTTCGATGACTTTCTACCGTATGCTTACTTAAGTGCAATTTATCGGCTATCTCTGAGGTAGTGTATTCTTCAGCCAGTAATTTGAGGACTTCCATCTCCCGGGGAGTTACTTCCGCTGTGGGGTTCGCCTGGGCTTTATTGAAGCTTTCCATCACCACCTGGGTTACCTCTGGGCTATAAACCTTGTGGCCTTTCAGGGTATTTCTGATGCCCTCAACTAGCTGGTTGTGAGGAGTGGTTTTCAGTAGATAACCATCTACCCCTGCTGCCAGCATTCGGGAGATGAACGTTTTCTCTTGGTGAAGCGTGAAAGCCAGCACTTTCACATGGGGGTATTCTGCTTTTATGCGTTGACAGGCCTCAATGCCATTCATATCGGGCATGCTCACATCCAGCAATATAAGGTCGATTTTCTCCTCGCTCAGGGCTTGCAGCACCTCTTTGCCATTCTTGGCCTCGCCCGCTATCTCCCAATCGGGGTCTTGATTGAGTGCCTTACGGAGGCCGTCTATTACAATAGGATGGTCATCGGCAATCAGTAACTTATTCATCGGCTGTCAATGGGATATCAATCACGGCGGTGGTACCGCGACCCGGAACGGAGTCAATATGGAGATTACCTCCCAACTTCTCAATCCGTTGCTGCATATTTTGCAGTCCTATCCCATCAGATTTTACAGATTCTTGGTCGAAGCCCTTGCCGTCGTCCGAAATGATGAGGTTTATTTCATCCGCCCGACGGTTTACTTCTACCGTGATGACTTTCGCTTGTGCGTGTTTAAGGGTGTTGCTCACTAGCTCCTGTACCACCCGGTACAAGTTGATTTCTAGTTGACCCTCTAGCCGGTCTTCCATTCCATGTGCAAACAGCTGAAATTGGATTTGGCCCGTGCCCACTAAGGTGTCCTTAAGGTCTTCCAGGGCAGCAATTAAGCCGAATTTTCGAAGCACTCCCGTGGTCAGGTTGTGAGAGATCCGACGGACTTCCTCCACGGCTACGTCCAGTAGGTTAGTGCCGCGCTCAAAGGTCTCGCGGAACTCGCCTTGCATGGTCTCCCATTGGTTAGTGAGTCCGGTAAAATGGAGCTTAATGGCAGATAGCACACTACCTACGCTATCGTGCAGTTCCTGGGAAAGACGCACGCGTTCCTTTTCTTGCCCTTCGAGCAGGGCATTGATGGTTCTCAGCTCTGACTGACGAATCAGGTCTTCCATCCGCTGGTGCACAAGTTGGATTTCCTGCTGGGCCACTTGAGCTTTTGCACGTAGCCGTGCCCGGTTAATGAATAACATCATAGTACTACTAAGTAAGAGGATGGATAATATCCCCAGGGTTAGATTGAACGAGCGCCCACGGGCAATGCTCGCTTGTTGTTCGGCAATTATTCGCTGGTTCTTTTCAAATTCAAAACGACCTCTAGCGTCTTGTATTTCTTTTTCCTTTTCGAGATTAAATAGTGCCTGATTTAAGGTGTCATACTGATATAAATAGATGTA
>JBCBHI010001037.1:0-2308 GCA_038525885.1 Bacteroidota bacterium | reverse complement strand
CCTTTCCCATCTAGCCGTCCTGACGAAGGCCAGCGCGGCGAGGAAGGACCTCGGTAGTGCCTGCTAATTCAGTTGCCCTTGAAGCAATTCGTCTTGCTGATGTTGTAGCTTTTTTTTCACGATTCGCTGTGTCCATTCAACCTTCGCCAGGCTATGGTTGACGAAGTGTGTTTCCCCTTTTTGCCGACAGGCCTTACCTACCTGCTCACAATCCCCGACCACTGGTTCTTCTTTTCACCCGTACGGCGGTAGGAGAAGAAGGTCTCAGGTTCCTGAAAGGTGCAATGCGGGGCAGTGGCAATTTGATCCGGTTGTAGACCTAGTTGCAAGAGCTGAATCTCACTTACCCGACGGGTATTGAGCCGGTAGTGCCCCGGTTTGGGATCGGGGAGGAGGTAGGGGTTATCCCCGGCTAGTCCTTGGCGGAATATCTCCTCGGTAGAGGGCATATTATCCATGGGATACAGGCTTTGGGCCACTTCAAGGGCCACCTCTTCGCCTACCTGATACATCTCTCCCGCAATAGCGGGGCCTAAGGCGATCCGCAGATCTCCGGGTTGGGTACCATCATCTAGCATACGTTGGGCAGCCTTTTTCACTATACCCAGGGCAGTGCCTTGCCATCCCGCATGTACGACGGCCACCTTACCCGTGGATTGGTCTTCCAACAGGGCTGGAGTACAATCGGCCGTGAGCACAAACAAGGCTTGGTCTGAGCTATCACTCATCAGGCCATCGGTGAAGGCATAGCCCTCCTCATTTTGCGGCGCTTTTTGGATCTGGGAAGGGGTTAGAACTGTATTCCCATGCACTTGCTTGCCTCGGTATGCCTGGGCGGAGTTGGACAGTGCTTGCACGAGTTCGTGCTGTGAAATGGGGTAGAATGCTGAAGTAAAGAAGCCGTGGGGTTGGCTGAGCAGCTCACAAGTGAGGTAGCGTTTACCTTGCCAGGTTTTCCAGGTCCACATAGGAATCAATGGTTGCGGTGGGTCTTTGATGTATTGGAAGCGTTCATGATCCAGAATTGAATTATCTCAATGGACTCGATTCATTCTCAATCAAAACAAGTAGGAAATTCTTCACCCTAGCTGGGGATTTCCTGCATTTTACGGACGTTCTTCAATACATATTTCTTTGGGAAGAAGGGCAGGAGACTCATCATGAACTTCTGTACCCTGGTTAGCCCCGATACCACATCCAATTTGCCCTGGAGCATTCCTTTGTAACCATCTTCCGCCACTTTTCTGGCGGAAAAGGCTTTGTCGAAGAGCTTGGTTTTGTCCATGCCTGAGGCGGCACCAAACTCCGTTTCCGTTACTCCGGGTAGTAGCGCCGTTACCGTCACTTGGCTGTCATGCAGCTCCTCGGCTATGCCGTTGCTAAACGCCGTAACGTAGTGCTTGGTAGCATAGTACACGGCCTGCAAAGGACCACCCAAGTAGCTGGCCGTGGAGGATACGTTCAATATCCGACCGCTATTGCGCTGCACCATATCTGGTAGGAATAACCGAGTAAGCGCCGAAAGCGCTACTACATTGAGGTTGATCATGCTCAAATCTTGCTGCCATTCTCGCTCGTGGAATTTGCCGTGGCCTCCAAACCCAGCATTGTTGATGAGATACTCGATCGCGATGCCTGCTTTGTTTACTTCTTCGAAGACTTCCTGAGGGGCAGATGGCAAGGAAAGGTCCTTCGTAATGGTGTATACCTCCACTTGGTGCCGAGCCTCCAATTCTTGCTTTAGGGCCGCCAATTTATCCGCCCTGCGGGCCACGATTACTAAGTCACCTCCTGTTTCGGCGTGTACATGGGCAAGTTCCAGGCCTATGCCACTAGAGGCTCCGGTAATTAAGGCTACGTTTTTCATCACTTCAGAAGTTTCGTGGTTTGCTGCTGGCAAAGGTGCAATTTCGTATCCTTTGTCCCCCACACAAATCCCGGAGGGAATAACATATTTTACGAAGTCTGACTGAGAACACTTTGTAAATCTACTCTGCTAATTCTAGCCCCATACAGAACTGATGTTCTGGAAATTTTGCTTTTTCCTTATCCATCCATTGATCCCCAAACCACTTTTTCAATTTCCTGAATACAATCGCTTCCGATTTGAAATCGGCCTTAATACTCGCCAGGGACCAATCAGGAAGCTCCTCGAAAGTGATTCCCTCTTCGGTGGAAAATCCGATGACTTCTATGCCAATGAAGATGCCGGTGGATGCAAGAAACACCCATTGGTCGGATAACTCTACGGTGAAGATCTTTCTTCGAATATCCGTGGAGGAATATACCCGATTGGGTAAAGGGATTT
>JBCBHI010001036.1:0-2308 GCA_038525885.1 Bacteroidota bacterium | reverse complement strand
GGTACCCACGTTTGCTTTCTTCTGCAACCTGCCCCAGTACATCAAGGCGCCCTACCAGCGGTATTTGGAGAATAAGCTACGAGACCGATTTGAATTTACCGGAGTGCCCTTGCGGATTTTCTTCCGGAAGAAGTAGGCGAAAAGACGAACCAATACCTTAGCTACTCATGCTAGCCAAAAAGAAAGGGGTTGATGCCAGCATCAACCCCTTTTTGCAATTCAACTACCTGAAAACTTACTGTTTATTTAATGCCCAATCGTACTCGTAAGAGCCATTTCTAAGGTTGGTGGGGATTTTCTCATCCCGAAATTGATTGATGTAGCCTACTACAGACTGCCCGTTCTGGGTGAAGTCGCTCGCATACCACTCAAATATCTTGGATACCTGCACGCGGTTACCGCGAATGCGGATAAAGTAATCGTCGTTGAGCGATTTGCGGGTTTGGGCCTGCAACTGGCTTTCAAGCTCCTCAGGTGTGTAGGCAAAGCTGGCCAGCTTAGGGCAACCCTGTGCGGCACACACTACCACAAAGTGGATGCGGGCGTCCTCATACACGCGCAGCAATTTGGTTTTCTCCAGCTCATTTAGCGTGAGGCTATTACCCGCTATTTGGTGTTTAGCGCCATCAAAGAAACCACTGATGTCCATAGGGGAGTTTACCGGGTATTTGTCTACGATGGACTTGATCACCGCGATGTTGTAGGCATTAATATAGAAAGCCTTTTTCTGAGCGGCCGTGGTGTTGGCTAGCGACATGCTGCCCACCTGCTCGTACAAGGAGGCAATGGCGTCATCAGATTTTACCTGTGCGTAGTCCACCATACCGTTGCGCACGTATTTTTTGAAAAATGCATCGGCCTCTTGGGTGAAGGAACCGAGGCTGGCGGCCTGCAACTGAGTGGCTGCCACCAAAAGTAATAGGCTAGTAAGTACTCGTATTTTCATATTGGTTATGATTTCTATTTTGATTTCGGCCCTCGTCTAAGTAGGACCCGTTTTACAAGAGGTAATAACGAAAATTCGTGCCAACACGGACAGGTTGGATTCGGGGAAGCGTCAAAATGCTGACCAATTGTTGACCTATGTAGACCTGATGTCCACTGTTTCTATAGGGAGATCCATTTCTAGAGGGCCTAACTTTGAATTATCAGTTGATTGTTTGGTATTATGTAACGGAAATCTGTCAAAGATCAGACACCCATAGTGGCATTTTTCCGGTAACATTACTCTGGCATTCAGAACCCTACACTTTTTATGCAAAAGAATATCGTCATTATTGGTAATGGTATTTCCGGCATTACTGCAGCGCGTCACCTCAGAAAACTATCGGATCATAAGATTACGGTAATCTCCGCAGAGACCGATCATTTTTACTCGCGCACGGCGCTCATGTACATCTTCATGGGCCACATGAAATACGAAAATACAAAGCCCTACGAGGACTTCTTTTGGGAGAAGAATAGGATATCGCTAGTGCGGGATTTTGTAGAGAAGGTAGATCCAGAGAAGAAAACCCTGCACTTGAAAAAGGACGGTACGCTCAATTATGACGTCCTCATATTGGCGGTGGGCTCCAAGTCCAACAAGTTTGGCTGGCCTGGTCAAGACCTGGATGGCGTACAGGGCCTATACAATTACCAGGATTTGGAGAATATGGAGCGGCTAGCTCCTAGGGTGAAGAAGGCAGTGATTGTGGGGGGCGGTTTAATTGGGATTGAAATGGGTGAGATGTGGATGAGCCGCGGGGTAGACGTCTCCTTTATGATCCGGGAGAAGGAATTTTGGAGCAACGTACTACCCAATGAGGAGGCCAGCATGGTGTCTCGCCATGTGGTAGAGCACCACGCCACTTTACTCAAAGAGACCGAACTGGACACCATTATAGATGATGGTCAGGGTAGAGTGAAGGGGGTGAAGACGAAGGCGGGCGATGTGATCGACTGTGATTTTGTAGGCCTTACTGTAGGAGTGAGCCCCAATACGGATTTCTTGAAGGATAGCGGGATTGAGATGCAGCGTGGCATAATGGTGGATCCCTACTTCCGTACCAATCAGCCAGATGTATACGCTATTGGTGACTGTGCCCAGTATCATGAGCCTGTACCAGGGCGTAGACCGATAGAACAAGTATGGTATACCGGCCGCATGCATGGCGAAACGGTAGCACAGACCATTTGTGGTAACGAATCGCGGTATAAGCCCGGCCTTTGGTTCAACTCTGCCAAGTTTATGGACATTGAGTACCAGGTATACCATACTTGTTCTATCGGTCTACGCCCTGGTACAGGCTCATGATACTGGGCACAG
>JBCBHI010001035.1:0-2310 GCA_038525885.1 Bacteroidota bacterium | reverse complement strand
CGAACTGGGAGGAGACAAACTCTACAGAAATGATGGAGGGACTTTCCAGGATGTGAGTGAAGAGGCGGGTATTTATGGCAGCGTAATTGGGTTCGGGCTGGGTGTGACGGTAGGGGATCTGAATGTAGATGGCTGGCCGGATATCTATGTTTCCAATGACTTTTTTGAGCGAGACTACCTTTACATCAATCAGGGTAACGGTACGTTTTCGGAAGAACTGACTGAGCGGATTGACCATTTGAGTCATTTCAGTATGGGAGCGGATGTAGGCGACCTGAATAACGACGGATCTCCTGAGCTGTTTGTGACGGACATGTTGCCGGCTTCCCAACGCCGACTCAAGTCCCTGACTAAATACGACACCTACGATTTCTACCAGGCAAAGGTGCAGAATGGCTACCATGAGCAGGTGATGCGAAATACACTGCAGCTCAACAACGGCGACGGTACTTTCCGTGAAATTGGGCAATATGCCGGGGTGCATGCTACAGACTGGAGTTGGGGGGCGGTGCTCGCTGACTTCGACAACGACGGCACCATGGAGATTCTCGTGGCCAACGGGGTGTTTCGGGATGTGACCGACCAGGATTTCATTGACTACCTGGCCAACGAAGAGAACATGCGCCAGGCTATGGAAACGGGAACGGTAGACTTTAGCGCATTTGTGGACAAAATGCCCTCGCAGAAGATACCCAACTACCTCTTTCACCGAGGTGATAACATGCGCTATGTGGACAGTGCCTCGGCTTGGGGGCTGGCGGAACCCAGTTTCTCCAACGGTGCTGCCTACGGTGATTTGGATAACGACGGAGATCTGGACTTGGTCATCAACAATGTGAACCAGGACCTCTTCCTATACCGTAACAATGCTGAGGCCTTACGGTCTCATAACTACCTGAAAGTGAACCTGGAAGGGGAGGGACAAAACTCCTATGGGGTAGGCGCCCGGGTCGTCATCCATACCCCACAAGGGACCTACTACCGCGAAAACATGCCCATGCGCGGCTTTCAGTCTTCTATGGACTATGGCCTTACCGTAGGCTTAGGCAAAAGTGAACGCATAGATAGTGTAGTGGTAACCTGGGGCCCTACGAAGAAACAATCGCTCACAGGGGTAGCGGTTAATTCCACCTTGGTAGTAAGTCAAAAGGACGCCACGGTCACCCCAGATAATCAAGGTGGGAATACTAGTAGGCCGTTTACCAGAACCCAGAATCAGCTTGCTTTTCAGCATGCTGAGAATGCCTTTGTGGACTGGGACCGGGAGCGGATGATCTACCATATGCTGTCTACTGAAGGTCCTGCGTTGGCGAAGGGCGATGTGAATGGGGATGGGCTGGAAGATGTGTTCATTGGCGGAGCCGTTGGGCAGGCCGGGCAGATATACCTGCAACAACCGGATGGTTCCTTTGCGGCTCATTTGTACCAAGAAGACTTAACGCAGGCGGCTGCTCAAGAAGACGTGGATGCGGCCCTGTTTGATGCAGACGGTGATGGCGATTTGGATTTGTACGTGGTGCGTGGGGGAGGGCAATTCGTGAGCAATCACCCCTCCTTACAAGACGGCTTCTACCTCAACAATGGGCAAGGCACTTTTGTAGCCAGCCGCACCATTCCGCGCTATGCGCAAGCGGGAGCCTGTGTAACTCCCGGAGACTATGATGCTGACGGGGACCTTGACCTATTCATAGGGGTGCGCCACATACCGGGTAAATATGGCTTGGCACCGGGCAGTCACTTGCTGCAAAACGATGGGAAAGGGAATTTCACAGATGTAGGCAATACCTTGATGTTCGGCCTGGAATCCCTAGGCATGATCACCGAGGCCGTATGGTCTGACTATGACCGGGATGATGACCTGGACCTACTGGTAGTAGGGGAATGGATGCCACTGGTGATCTACAAAAACACCGGACAGAACTTTGAGCGGCTCAATAATGTACCCGGCCTGGACCAACTCAACGGCTGGTGGAATGCCCTCACCGTTTCTGATTTGGATGGTGATGGTGTTGAGGACTACCTGCTGGGTAACTGGGGGCAAAACACCCGCTACCGAGCCACCAAAGAGGAGCCGCTCTCCCTGTTTATCAAGGATATAGACCAGAACGGTACCCTTGACCACATTTTTACTCAGTACGCTGATGGTGAACCCTACACCATTGCCCTCAAGCATGACTTGGAAATGCAGCTCAACTACCTGAGCAAGCGCTTTGTGTATTACAAGGACTTTGCTGGCAAGCCGATCGACTCTGTATTCAGCGAGCAAGAACTGGCAGATGCCATTCGGCAGGGTGTAAACGTCCTGCCGAA
>JBCBHI010001034.1:0-2311 GCA_038525885.1 Bacteroidota bacterium | reverse complement strand
CGGGCCAACGGTAATCGGGAGACCATTCTTTCCCGTACTAACGCGGCGTCTGTCGTGATTGCCCTTACCAACCTACAGCCTCAGGTTTCGTTCGGTGGGCTGTTTCCTGCTCAGTGGGTGTATTCGGGCACAGCCTTGCCCCAAAATGCCTGGAGCCACCTGGCGGTGAGTTATGCAGGGGGTACCATTACCATCTACATCAATGGTGTGGCGGTTCAGTCCCAATCGGGTTTTATGGGCGTCCCCACCTTGAGCTCCGGGGTGCACAAATTAGGTGCCCGTTGGGATGACACGCGTGCCTTTGCCGGCCGGGTGGACGAGCTTAGGATTTTCAATACCGGACTCACGGCTGAGATGGCACAAGATGAATTTGCCCGCGTGAGTCTGGACCCGATTGGCTGTCCGGTAGTGCTACCCACCGCGGCGGCGATATATTCATTCAATGATTGTGTCGCTGATTCCGCTTATGATAGCCAGGGAGGCACGGACGGAGTTATAGTAGGTGCTACTAAAGCGCAAGGATATGACCAAACAGGCCTTTACTTTGATGGGAATGACTTCGTGAATTTGGGTACGGCACCTGCGCTACAGCTCACGACCGGGGCCACTTTTGCTACTTGGGTGAACACGGCCCAAACCAGTGGTACGGGCATCCTACTCACCGACAACTTTGGTGGGGGTAACTGGTCATATACCTTCTACTTGCGCAACGGAGTACCCCACTTGGGCTTAGGTACCGGAGTGCCCAATCCTCCAGCCTTCTCTATGGGGCAGTCCGTGGCAGATGGCAACTGGCACCACGTGGCCTTTACCTTTGGCGCTGGCCGGGTTACCGCTTACCTAGACGGTGCCGCGGTAAATACCTGGAACAACCTAGGTGGGGCCATCATCCCGAATGCTGCGACCGAGGTATGGATAGGTGGCCGGGCTGGCAAGCCACGCTTCTTTGCTGGTACGTTGGATGAGCTGCAGATCTACGATCAGGCCTTGGCACCCAACCAAGTGGCTCAGCTAGCTGCCGTGGCCCAGAACGGTACCGACTGTGTGGCGCCCCGTACCCAGTGGAATCTGTCAGCGGCTTTCGCTCCGCTAGAGGTGAGCGTGTATCCTAACCCCACCCATGGCCGGGTGCAGATTGTCCTAGGGACTTCCTTGGCTGAAGAAGCTCACCTTACGGTGACCAACTTGATGGGGCAAGAGGTGTATACCGCTGCCATAGCCCAGGGTCAGCGCGAGCTGAATTTCCAACTAGGAGCAGAGGTAGAAGCTGGGGTGTATCTGGTGAGTGTAGTCACCGAATCAGCCCGGATTACCCAGCGCTTGGTGAAGCAATAAAGGGATAAGGCCTTGAGCCTAAAGTAAGACCAAGGCACAATAACCTAAAACCCCCTGTCGAATCCGGCAGGGTTTTTTTTATGGTTCTATCTAATTCTGTAGGTGGGTGAGCATGCTCCCCTACCTACAGAATTAGATAAATAGCCCGTAATCTCTCACTCGTCAGCAATCTCCCGTAAAATCTTCTCTTGGTATACCTCAGAAGCTGTTAGCGCTTCGCGGGCCAAACTTTGGGCCTTGTTGGTATCCTTCTGGGTTAAGAAATAAAGTACCCGGTAGTACCGGGCCGGGGCGGCATAAGCACTCTCGCCCGTGGCCAGGCTCAGTAATCGCGCCTCGGTGGATTCATTGGCCACTTGAGATTGTAATTCGGACAGGGACAGATAGAAGCGATCGGCGCTGTTCACCTCGTTAGGGTACTGAAGTAGCAGACTTCCGTAGGCCTGGGCCGCCAGGTTCCATTGCTGGTTGGTAAAGGCATTGGCTGCCGTATTCCTAAGGGAATCAAAAGCCGTAGGTGTATCACCCCCCCGCACCACCGTAGGGCTAGGGTAGGGGGACTGCAGTTGTGCCTGGGCAAATTGCTGCCATTCTTCAGCAGAACGGCTACTGCCAGATTGGACGAGCCACCAGGCAACTACGAAGGCCAAAACGGCCGCGCTCGCTGCAATGGCCAGGTACCGAGGGCGGAGTTTTCTGACAGGCGTGGTTTCAGCTTCCTGGTGCGTACTTTCTTGAGTCACTAGCGTACGGCTCAGCCAGGCATTCATCTGCTCCAGATCTCCTTCATTTTCAGCCAAGTAAGCCCGTATACCTTCCACCACTGCAGCAGCATCCTCGTGGTCAGCCAAGTGGGTCTCGATGCGAGCCGCCGTGGCCGGGTCCACCAGTCCCTCTACGTAATCGGTCAGAAGTTCTACCGAGAATGCTGAAGATGATTTCCACGTCTCACTCATGGCTTTTAGATAATGCGTTT
>JBCBHI010001033.1:0-2312 GCA_038525885.1 Bacteroidota bacterium | reverse complement strand
TGATTCCATTCTGCTTCAGGTAACTGAATACCCAGGCTACGACTATCAGTGGTACCGAAATGACGAATTGCTCTCTACCGATCTTACCAGGATTTTTGCCAGGACAGAAGCCACTTATGAGGCAGAAATCATTGACCCTTTGGGGTGCACTTTTGTATCGGAGCCCGCAGATATCGCTGTTTTTACACCGCCAACGGCCAACTTCAGTCTATTGGATGCTACTTGTGCAAGGGAAAGAATAGAGTTTCAAAGCAACTCATCAGTCGACCCGGATGCGGACACCCGATATATTTGGAATTTTGGCAACAGTGAGGGGGGCGAAGGGGATAGCCTAGAATATGTATACCCTGGTAGAGGAGATTTCATTGTTTCGTTATTTGTATCCTACGAGGGAGTTAATAACTGTGAAGACGTTAGAAATCGCCCTTTGCGCGTGGATTCAGCTCCGCAAATAGAGATTTCCAATTCAGCAGATACCTTAGGGCTTTGCCCCGGTGACAGCCTGACCCTAACTATAACTAACTCCTTCACTAAGTTCCGTTGGAATATCGGGAGTGAACAGGCTTCAGCAACCATAACTAGCCCGGGTACTTATTCGGTGGTTGCAGAGAATGTCCTAGGTTGTACAGACACCATCGCTGTCCAGGTTGATTCCCTCCCTTTACCTGAGCTATCCATAACCCCTACGCCGGATGGCGGTATTGTTCGAGGGGATTCAGCACAACTGGAGGCTGAGGGAGGAACCTTCTATTTGTGGGAGCCTGATACTGGTTTGTCCAGTGACACCTCGGCTATCATCTGGGCTTTCCCAGCAACCGACACAGAGTACACTTTATCCGCCCTAAACGAGTTTGGATGTTTTGAGGATATAAGCTATTTCCTAGAGGTATTCCCTCCTCGGGAGGACCCACTACCCTCAGCCTTCAGTCCAAATGGCGATGGCATAGATGACACCTGGACTTTGGTAAATGATCTGGCCTTCTCTGACTGCAGATTAACCATCATTAATCGAAATGGCAGCACGGTGTTTTTTGCCGAAAGTGGATACGATAATTCCTGGGATGGTACCTATCAAGGAGCCCCCCTACCCGAGGGAGTTTATTATTACATATTTGAGTGCCCTGACGGTTTTACCCAATCAGGGGCCATCACCTTGGTGAGATAAGCCGATCATTGTCGCAAATAGTTGCAGGATTGGTATTTATTTTATCGTCCATTTCGAACTATTGAGTAAGAAATACCAACGATTGATCTGTGTCTTTTTAGGCGTTTGTCGATAAAATTACTTTCAATCCTCAATTCCCTTTCTCTACGCCCATTTCAGCTAGGAATTTTACTATTTTTAATCAATTTTTACTGACTTCTGAATTAGGGATGTTTCTTTCTCTTTTTCAGTTGTTATGTAATAAATACCAATAGTTCACCGTAGAAAAGTAGGTTACAGGTAGCTTCATATTCGTATCCATAGACATGAGAACGTATCGAACCCACGCAACGCGAAAACTCAAACTAATCACCACGCTTATTTTACTTTTCTCCTCCACTTTGGGCTGGGCCCAGGAGATTTGCAATAATGGAATAGATGACGATGGTGATGGTTTTATTGACTGTTACGACAATTCCTGTGCCGGAAATTCAGCGTGCGATAACTTCTACATTGGTAATTCAGTACTGTGTGAAGAACCACCCAATGTGGCTGATTTTGCCATGGAAAAAATCTGGGATACCGATGAAACGGATGTCCCTGATGTATACGGTTCCAACCACACTATTGTAGGTGATATCGACGGCGATGGGGTTCCTGAGGTATTTGCTGTTCGTCGTAATAAGAATGGAAGTACCAGCTACAATGGGGATGACGTACTCTATGTTATTAATGGTGACGATGGCACATTAAAAGGGTCTGTAAACTTGGGAGGTGCCTCTACCCTGTACATGGCTTTGGCCGATGTAGACAATGACGGATGCGGGGAGGTATTTCTTGGCCGAAGAGATGATAACATCAACCAGTTCCGGCTGATTGCTATTAGTTGTGACTTAACTGTGAAATGGGAAAGCGACCCTATTCCTGGCACAAATAATCTTCACGAATCCGTAGGTACCATAGGCGTGGCTGATTTTGATGAAGACGGCTCACCGGAAGTCTATGCCAAGGGGAAGATCTTTGACGCTACCACTGGATCTTTTGAGGTGAATATTACCAGCACCAACGGCACTACGCATCAGCAACAAAATGCAGGAGCCATTGCAGTAGACATCCTTCCTACAGGTGATTGTGGGCTGTGTGATGGTCTTGAGTTGGTGGTGGGTGA
>JBCBHI010001032.1:0-2315 GCA_038525885.1 Bacteroidota bacterium | reverse complement strand
CAGTGGTGGTTTTATGCCCCGCGGGTTCACTATGGATTCGGATGATGAGAAGGTAGCTAAGTTTATGAGCTGGGCTCCGTTGTTTCATCCTTACATGGCCGATCGGTTTGAGCCTGGTGGGGGTGGGGCCGATATCGGTCCGCTGAAAAATCAGGGCGTACCCTTGGTTGGTTTCCGGCCCGATGGGCAGCGGTATTTCGATTATCACCATACGCATGAGGATACCTTCGACAAGGTAGACGACCGAGAATTGCATATGGGAGCTGCGGCCATCGCAAGCCTGCTGTATCTCATCGATCAGCACGGATTGTAAGGCCAAAACGGCTTAAAATGGAAAGCGGAGACATTCTTTGTGAGTGTCTCCGCTTTTTTCTTGCGCGATGTCCACCCCATGTTCACCAGATTTTAGCACAGATTGCTTCAACTACTGCTACCTTCAGGTCGTTAACTTTTTGAAACCTACATACCCATGCGAAATACCCTACTTCTGGCAGGAACTTGTTGCTTCTTCATCTGGGGACTGGTGGCTTTTCGGCCTTCCGATACTTTGTCCGATGATACCTCGGTACTCGATTTACTCATACAACTAGGCGATACGGTAGCCTTGCGCTACCAGGATGTCTCCACAGATCCGGAGATCATCGAACGAGGGAGGGAGATCATCGAACTCGGTCGGACGATTGGCCCCAACGGTCGCCGATCAGACTTTGTAAGCAAGTTCTACAACTGTACTTCATGCCACAATCAGGTGCAGGAAGACCCCAATTTGGCGAAGCCTAATCCTGATGATAGGTTGGAGTATGCCAAGGAGAATGGGTTGCCCTTTTTGCAAGCCACTACCTTTCATGGTATTCTGAACCGAGAGAGCTGGTACAACGAGGATTACTATAAGAAGTACGGGGAGTTGGTATATGCTGCCAACCATGACGTACGAGAGGCAATCCAACTGTGTGCTCAAGAGTGCGCACAGGGTAGAGCGGTAGAAGAGTGGGAGGTAGAAGCTATCATGGCTTACTATCGGGAGTTGGCTTTCCGCGTGAGCGATATTGAACTCACGGCTTCGGAACGGCAAACCCTTGAGAGAGGCCTTGGAGATCCTGCCCAAAGTCAGGAATTGATTGACCTACTGAAGTCAAAATACCTGACCTATTCTCCGGCTACTTTTTCGGAGGCACCGGCCGATAAGCAGAAAGGATACGATGGCTTGCGGGGTGATGCTGAAAATGGCGAATTGGTGTATACCCTGGGTTGCCAGAACTGTCATAAACCACAAGGTGTATCTGATGTTATACTAGATAAGAGTCGCTTCACGTTGAAGAAACTAAAGGATAACCTAGCAAAAGGTAACCTTTATAGCATCTATCAAGTTATTCGATACGGAACCCATCCAGAACCGGGGCATCGGCCTTACATGCCGCATTACACCTTGGAGCGGATGAGTCACCAGCAAGTGGAAGACTTACGGGCCTTCATTGAAAAGGGAGCCCGCCGATGATATACCCTGGAAGAGGGGGTAAAACCTCTTCATGCTTAGTTGTATGAAAAAAGGCGTGCTTTTGGCATTGCCTTTTTTGTTTTCAGGGATATCAGTTCTAAAATTTAGGGTTAAGCCCACTATACGAGGCACCTTTTTTAAATCCCAACAAAGACAAGTAGTACAGGATGTCGTACCATAGAGAATGGTAGCTCCTCAAGTACAAGCTAAAACCCCTGAGCTAGGTCGACTTTGTGAAAAGTATCGGGTGAAAAAATTGTTTGCCTTTGGATCTGCCGTAAAAGATACCTTTTCTGATACTAGCGATGTAGACTTGTTAATTGACCTGGATCAACCAGACCCTATTGTTAGAGGCGAGGTATTACTCGAGCTATGGGATGCTTTTGAAGAAACTCTCAACCGAAAGGTAGACTTGCTTACTCCTGAGTCTATTCTAAATCCCTATCTCAAATCCAGTATTGAGGAGTCAAAAGTGCTATTATATAACAGATCAAGGGAAAAGTATCTGTCTGATATTCTCCGAGCTGCTGATTTAATGGAAGAGTTTATTCTTCCCATTTCTTCCTTTGAGGAATACTGTGCAGATGCTAAAACTCAAAGTGCTGTTGAAAGGCAACTAGGCATAATAGGAGAAGCCTTGGGGAAATTCAGTCACTCGTTCCCTGAAATTACCCTACAAAATTGAACTTGAGATAAGATTTGGGCGTATCCCACGCCGTCGCCCACAATTTTGGGCTTTGGGCTTGGGTCGCGCTTTCGGCACTCGCCTGCCCCACCAATGGCCCTGCGGGCCTCCATTTCGGGCTCAGACAAAGCCTCT
>JBCBHI010001031.1:0-2318 GCA_038525885.1 Bacteroidota bacterium | reverse complement strand
GCCCTGGCCGGATCTCGGTAGTTTTGAACAGGGCATCCTGGTGACGCCTACGGACGATGCTTCCATCTACGAAACGCCCTTATTCTACGAGCCCTTTCAGGCGTATGTATCTCCCCGCCATGCCCTGTTCAAAACTACCGAGATCCGGCCAGGGCAAATTCATCTAGAAGATATTTGGCTGCTACAGGAAGGGCACTGCTTCCGTAATCAGGTGCTCAACCTCTGTGGGCAAGAAGGCAATACTGGCCCCCTACGCAGCTTAAGTTACGAGAGTGGATCGCTGGAGGCACTCAAACGTTTGGTAGATCGGCAATCAGGGCTTACCCTGTTACCCCAGCTGGCAGCCTTGGACTTGTCGCCAGATGATAAGAAAAAGCTTCGCACCCTAGTGCAGGGTCCCGTCCGTGAGGTGAGCATGGTGATGCACCGTAGTTTTCTAAAAAGAAAAATGCTGGATGCACTATCGAAGGAAATTGTAAAATCATTACCGCCAGGTATTCCTCGCGACCGAGACGGAAAAGTAGTCTTATGGAATACCTGAACAACCAATAATCATGGCAAAGAATTACGTAAAGCAGGATAAGCCTTTTGTGGTACCTACTACAGACGGTAAGCTGATTGAAGAGCATTATGGTCACCCCAGTTCAGGAGATTCTGCCTTCAGTGTGGCCCATATGGTAGCGCCTCCATGGTGGAGCGAGCCTCACCAAACTCCAGAATTTGATGAGATCACTTTGCTAGTTCGGGGCAAAAAGCAGTTTGAAATTGATGGTGAGGTTGTGGTACTCTCAGCCGGAGAATCCATTCTTATCAAGAAGGGGGCCCGGATTCGGTACAGCAATCCGTTTGAGGAAGAAGTAGAATACTGGTCGGTATGTGTACCGGCTTTTACTATTGAAGGAGTGCACCGGGAGGAAGGATAACAGGGGGCTATAAAAAAGTTAAGGGATCCCATTGAGATCCCCTAGACTGTGTTACCTGTAAACTATCAAAACATGAAAACTAAAAAATGCAATATTTTGAATTTAGCTTTGCCTATAGAACGAGCGAAGGCATATTAGGTTTCAAAATAGTTGCACAAATTCAAGAATTATAATCATCGTCGCTCGGTTTTGTTACTACCTTTGCGACAATAAACACCATCACAGAATAAAATAATCGGCACAGATTATGTCAGAATTTCGCCAAGAGAGAGATACGATGGGCGTGGTAGAAGTACCCGCCGAAAAATACTGGGGAGCACAAACTCAACGCTCGAAGCAAAACTTCGATATCGGCTCGGCTACCATGAAAATGCCCCTGGAAATTGTACATGCGTTTGCTTATCTCAAGAAAGCGGCTGCTTTGACCAACCAGGAGCTAGGAGTGCTTGCGGGTGAAAAGGTTGAAGTTATTGCCAAGGCATGTGATGAAATTCTGGCGGGCAAGCTAGATGATCAGTTTCCTCTGGTGGTGTGGCAAACTGGTTCTGGTACACAGAGCAACATGAATGTGAACGAGGTGGTAGCCAATCGCAGTCATGTACTATTAGGAGGTAGCCTTACGGATGACAACCGCAAAGTGCACCCCAATGATGATGTGAATAAATCACAATCCTCTAATGATACCTTTCCCACGGCCATGCACATAGCCGGGTACAAAATTCTGGTAGAACATACGCTGCCTAAGGTGCAACAACTGCGCGACACCCTGGATGCTAAAGCGAAGGCCTTTCAGAATGTGGTGAAAATTGGCCGTACCCACTTTATGGATGCGACTCCCCTTACTTTGGGCATGGAGTTCTCTGGCTATGTTGCTCAACTAGACCATGGTATCCGCGCCTTGAAAAACACCCTGGCCCATCTTTCGGAATTGGCACTAGGGGGTACCGCGGTAGGTACTGGGTTGAACACTCCCAAAGGCTACGCAGTGAAGGTGGCGGAAAAGATTGCCGAATTGACCGGACTGCCTTTCGTAACGGCCCCCAACAAGTTTGAGGCTTTGGCCGCTCACGATGCCATGGTGGAATCTCACGGAGCATTGAAGCAACTGGCGGTGAGCCTGATGAAGATTGGGAATGATATTCGTATGCTGGCATCAGGACCACGGTCTGGCATAGGCGAAATCGTGATCCCCTCCAATGAGCCTGGCTCCTCAATTATGCCTGGTAAGGTAAACCCCACTCAGGCAGAAGCTCTCACCATGGTGTGTGCTCAGGTAATGGGCAATGACGTGGCCATTGCCGCCGGAGGCATGTCTGGTCACTTTGAGCTGAATGTGTTCAAGCCCATGATGGTGTTCAACTTGTTGAATTCTGCACGGCTAATTGGCGATGCCTG
>JBCBHI010001030.1:0-2318 GCA_038525885.1 Bacteroidota bacterium | reverse complement strand
TTCAGGATACTGCTTTGGGTTCAGGTGTACTCACGCTACTCAATGAAGAAGGCAATCCCATCTACCACCGATTCAAAGTCGTGGTAGAGAACTCTGGAGGTTTACTCAGCGAAAAGGCTCCGGTGCTCACGGCACCTAGTACATAGAGGTCTGCACTACCATATTGTTGGTGTTTTAGCGGAGCGGCACCAACAACCTACGCAGTGGAATTGCATTTCGCTCTTTGCAGAGTCCATCCTTCACCAGCAACCTCACGGGTTCCCGGCAAATAGTTTGCACACAATTGAGTGGGTGAGCAGTAACCACCGAGGTTCTTCGCTGTCGCTCAGATGACCTGATGGGGGAGGGGGTAATGGAGGTCAGCAAGCCCATTAAAGCCCAGGATGGCGGGCCAGGAGGTTATCCAGCGTACGTTGGCTAGCTCCGGTATTTTCGGTTACGTAGCCGCGGATGGCAGCTTCCATTCCTGTGGGGAGTCCGTTCTGCATTTGATCCAGAATAGCCTCACGCAGTTGCGCTTCGGTTTCGAAAACCCGGGCACCGCCTAGGGCCATCAAGTCGAGGGCTTCGGGGTAGTTGCGATGGTTGGGGCCAAACCAAACAGGCAGGCCATACACCGCAGGCTCTAGAATGCTGTGAATACCGATGCGGTCGAACCCACCGCCTACCACCGCCAGATGCGCATATTGGTATAGGTGCTTCAAATGGCCAATGGTATCTACCCACATCACCCGCTGGGTGGGAATAATGGGCGAATCCTGGGTGAAAAGAGTCTCCACAGCGCTGTATTCACGGTCCCTGTGGTCCAAATGCTCCCTCTCAATCTCGTGTGGAACGAGCAGCCAGCGTACTCCAGCTAAGGCAGGGTCCTCCACCAACGAGAGGAGCATTTTCTCTTCCGTTGGCAGGCCACTCCCCAGAATCACACAAAAGTGATCTCCCACTAGCTCTGCCACCCTGGCGTACTTCGGGGCAGCTTCTGAGGCCTGGGCGATGCGGTCTACGCGGGCATTGCCGATCACGCTCACCTCAGTGGTGGCAAAATGCTGGGCAAGTAGCGTACGAGTAGTCTCATGCTGCGCATAAATATGAGTGAAGCTCTGGAAGCAATGCTGAAAGAATCCTCTGCCCAGGGCATTCAAAAACTTACTATCCTCCTCCATGCGCAGTCCCAACAAATACAGTGGTAGCCCGCGCTTCTTTACCTCACCCAACATATTGGCCCATAGGTCAGACCGGCTAAAAAACACCAGTTTCGGCTGTAGTCGGTCTAGAAAAGCCCGGCCATTCCGGCGGGTGTCCAGCGGCATATAAAGCACCACATCCGCTACCCCTTTGTCCTTCAGATGGTTGTAGCCCGAAGAGGAGAAAAAAGTAAGCACAAACTGAGCCTGGGTATAGTGCTCGCGCAAGGCGTTCCATACCACCCGGCTGTCTTCAAACTCGCCTACGGAGGAGCAATGCATCCAAACCACCGGGACTTGTGGCCGGAGGGCCTGGGTTACCTGCGTACGCCAGTTCTTCCGGCCCTGTACCCACTCTTTGGCCTTTGGCACAAAGGGTGCGACCACCCAAATCAGAAAACCATACAGGTGAATACCTAGCTGATACAAGAACCGCATTACTCCGCGATCAAAATTTTAGTCATTTCGGCTATATCCACCACAACGTGGGTGGGGGTGGCTCCGTGCACTTCCTCCTCGGTACCGTAGCCGTACAGCACACCCATGGAGTCTATGCCCGCCTTTTTTCCTTCGTTGATGTCCTGAGGCTTATCCCCTACCATAATGGCTTTGCCGCCTTCCCAGGAGTCCAGAATCGCCCCTGACTTGGTGAACGTATTAGGGCCTTCTAAGGCCACCCCGCGCACATCCGTAAAATGAGAGAGCAGCCCATGATGTTCTAGCATTTGCCGGGCGTATAGGGTAGGCTTGTTGGTAGCCAGATACAAGCGCGAGGTAGTTGCCAACAGGGGGATCATATCCGCTACGCCGGGATAAAGCACACTTTCAAACAGCCCCTTGTCCCGGTAATATTCCCGGAATAGGGCCACCCCTTCGGCTACCTTTTCATCATCGTTAGGAAAAAAAGTATACAGGGAAGTAGTCAGCGGCGTGCCGATCAGCTTTTTCAGTTCGGCTTCGGTCACGGCTCCTACGCCCATTTGTTCCAGGGCGTTCAAAAAGCCTTTTTCTATACCTGGGTAAGAATCGCACAGGGTGCCGTCTAGATCAAAATAAATCTGTGAGTAGTGAGCCATGGATGCTGATTAATACGGCAGCAAAGCTAGTGGGTTTGCGCCTAGAGGCCAAGCCTCT
>JBCBHI010001029.1:0-2321 GCA_038525885.1 Bacteroidota bacterium | reverse complement strand
CGTAGCATTGCTGAACACAGTGTAGTGCAGGACCGGGAAGATCCGTATTTGAATACCCGGACTACCCAGGCCAATTTCCTGGAAAGACTTCTTTTTGCCCCATACTATGTGAATTATCATGCGGAACACCACATGCTGATGGCAGTGCCTCCGTATCGGTTAGCCAAAATGCACCAGATCCTAAAGGAGAGGGGATATTATGAGAAAGGGGTGCTTGCTTCTGGATATCGGGAGGTACTAAGGGGCGCAGTCGATATGAAAATTGTAATATTGCAGTTAAAATAAACCTAATATGAAAAAGTGTTTGATCCTTCTCAGTCTAGCTATCGTTTCTCTCTCCTCAGCTTCGTATGCTCAATCGATTAGTGAAGATGATTTTAGTGGTACCACCTGGACAGTGTCTAATACCGACCTATTACCCATGCCTGCCAGTGTGGACGAAGAGACCAAGAAAGCTTTCCAAATGATGGTTGATAGCTTTAAGGGTAGCGAGTTTGTGTTTCAGGCTGATAAGACTTTTCAGCTTAAGATTGATGAAAATGCCCCAGTGGTACAGGCGGAACTAGTAGACCTGAAGCCTAAACAGTGGAATCTCAACACCAGCGAAAACTTGATTCAACTGAGCCCCGTAGGGAAATCGAATGTGGTGATGACCATCAATGTGAAATTCCAAAGCGGGAAGATTCTCTTCTGGGTGATGGATAGCCCCTTCTTGCTATATATGGAGCAGAAGGATTGAAAAGGAACTAGGTTTCTTGGTTTTGGAGTGGAGGGAAGGTAATGTCTACGTCATTGGGAAGTGGCCAGTAATTTTGCCGAACCCTGGCCTTTGTGGGTGTTTTAGCGCAACGGCACCGACAAATCACGCTCCTCCATTCTGTTTTCGGGCTGGGGGTATGTTTGCAGATTCTGCCTTACCTGGCAGAGCAAAACCCAGTTGCTTTGGATGAAAGCTAGGAGGCTTTCTCGGGTTATAGTTCCAAGCGAGGACGCTTGAAACAGATGGTAGGGATCCACTAGTTTGAGAGTCCAACTCTGGAAAAAAGGGGCACATGGTCAAAGATTTGGTTTAGGACTACGATTGTTTGGCTATTTTCCGAGGTCAAAAATCAAGAAAACCATGAGAAGTTTGGTAGTCCTATTAGCGTGCCTATCCTTTAGTGCATTTGGTCAAGAAGCCTATACTTTCACCCATAAAGGAAAAGAACGGACTTACTACCTACACCTACCGGATAATTTATCCTCAAACGCACCTTTGGTTTTTGTGCTGCACGGCTATACGAGCAATGCTGAAAACATCATGAATTATTCGGGGATGGCACAAGAAGCGGATAAGCAGGGCTTCGCGGTGGTGTTTCCGCAAGGTACCCGAGCCATCAATGGCGAAACTTTTTGGAATGCTCAGTTGAAGATGGGCATATCCGATGATATTGGGTTTCTTACCCGGCTAGCGGAGTATCTGCAAGAAACGCATGGATTGAACCCTGAAGCTACTTTTGCCTGTGGCATGTCCAATGGAGGGTTTATGAGCTATACCTTGGCTTGTGAAAGACCTCAAGTGTTCCGGGCGATTGCCTCGGTGACGGGTACTATGAGTGCCGGTACTTGGGACAAATGCCAGTCGGGGCCTGCGGTACCCATTTTTCAGGTATCGGGTACGGCCGACGAAACCGTGCCCATGGATGGTAGTTTGACGACTCGGGGAGGATGGGGAGGAGCCCCCAAAATGGAAGAAATCATCACTTTTTGGGCCGAACGTAACCAAACCGAGGGCAGAGTGGAAATGAATTTAGGCACTGCGACCACCGCAACTTACTATCAGGCGGGTGATCCTGAGAGTGCGGTCTGGTATTATGTAATCAAGGATTGGGAGCATTGGTGGCCTGTAAAGGATGCTCAAGAGACTACCGGGTTTGTGGCGGCAGAAGAGATTTGGGCATTCTTTAGTCAGTACGTGGATTGATCCTTCAGGTACTAGGAATGTGACTTGAAACTGGGGTGAAGTTATGACCCAGAACCCTACATGCTGATGGCAGTGTCTCTGTTTCGGTTAGCGGAAATGCAATAGATTCTATGGGGAAGGGGGTACTGTGAGGTACTCAAGGACGCAATGAAGGAGTGAGGCCGTATTAATCCAGGTTTTCCTGATGAGTGCCGCAGGCGCTTCCAATGAAATTATACCTGGTTTGTACGAAGCAGTACGGTGGAGTGGGAGCGACTCTGCGGTTTGCTATTCATTTCACTGAAACGTTTTACCAAAATAGAAGCTGCTGAAAAAGTCATCAATTGCCTCCGGCTTTAGCCGGAGGGTAAAGAAATTG
>JBCBHI010001028.1:0-2326 GCA_038525885.1 Bacteroidota bacterium | reverse complement strand
TCCTGCCACATCCCAAATAATCATATTCAGGGTACGGCCTTCTATTTCTACTACCTTCTTGTCAATAGAAACCCCTATGGTGGTCAGATACCGGTCAGAGAACTTTTTGTATACAAACTGACTCACCAGGGATGTTTTGCCTACGCCATAAAATCCCAGGAGAATGATTTTTTTAGAGGTCATGTACTTCTATAATAGACTTCAGTTGGTCTGAATACAGTTCTTGTGGGCGATTTTCTTGAGTGGTACCAGCCAGCGCCTTCTCTAGAAACTGTTCGATCAATAAATCAATTTTTTTCTGGAACTCGGAGGTAAAAACCCCCGTGAATACCACTGCGATGTAAAATCGCTGAAAGGTACGAATTTGTATGCGATAGGATTCATATTGGATTACCTCCAATTCCTCCGCTTGCTTAGAAAAAGCGTCCTCTAAAAATGCTTTGATGGCCGTGAGCATACCTGAAATCAGGTCCTGGTCCACGGTGGCTTCGCGGCTATAGCTGCCTATAAGCAGCCCGGTTTCTTTTTCGATGACGAAAATCTCCTGGATTTCCGGTTCGGTGGCTTTTCTTAGGGCTACTACACTGGGTTTGAATCCCAGTACCTGCACACGAATGTATTCCCACAGGTTTTCCCAGCTGAACATCTTCTCCATCTGCTGGTCTAGCCGCTCCGAAAGGGTCTGAATCTCCTGCTGTACGTACTTTCGGATGAGTTTACCCAGAATGGGGTACAGAGCATCTACTACTTCATGTCGGGATTCCCGGATTTGGACCTTGAGTGTTTCTGTGATGGAGGGACCCAACCGCTCTGGCATAACCTCGGCCACGCGGTCCACCACTTCCTCTACAAAAGGATCCTGTTTTCCCTGATTTTTCTTGCGTTCTACTGCAAGTTCTTCGGTCAGGGTATCGATTTTATGAATAAGCGCCTGCTGCTTTTCCAGTTCTTCATGAAAAAGGGCCTTTTTCAGTTCTTCAAGCTTTTTAGCTTCAGACGCCATGGAGGATCTCTAAGTAGATTAGCTTTTGATTTTGGTACCAATATCAATCAGCAGATCCCCTAGGGTAGCCCGATTCATTTTTTCCTCTTCCAGGCGAGCGGCTTTAGCGGCAAAATTGTCCTCCAGATCGTGTACCTGATCTTTCATCATTTTGTCCAGCTCCTGGATCTTATCATGCAAATCGCCTTTTACATCCTGAATGTATTGGTCTAGCTCGGCCTTTTTCTCATCTACCAACCGCTTGAGTTCGTTGAACTGCTGGTTGTACTCCTCCATGTTCTGGCCAAAGATGATGTCACGGATAACACCAAGTTTGTCCATTGGGTCAGCACTGCCATTGGAAACGTTGGTAGGCGGAGCTTGCTCCTCTACTTGGGGTTCCTGCTCTATAGCTTGAGGCTCCTCTGCGTGGTCCTCTTTGGTTTTTTTAAAAACTGCCATGGGTGGTATCAATTAGAAGGTTCTAAAATGTAAGCAAGGGTATTGAGCGTAGGGATTCCGGTCATAAGATCTCCATTCTGACGTTGGATTTCTTTCACCGCATCCTTGGTTTGAATCCCATAGGTTCCATCTACGGGTATAGTAAAGCCCTGTGCTACCAGGTACTCTTGAATCATAGTAATGTGGTCCCCTCTACTGCCCAGTGCCCATGGCAAGTTGGCCAGCAGACCATAGGTGTTTTCAAAAATAATCACTTGTGGAGATATGCCTTCCTCTTCCAGCCTTCGAATGGCTGTGTTGTTGAAGCCTTCCACCTTCCACTCCTTGGATTGTTTCAACCGCTGCTCTAGGTACTGAGTCTGAGTGTAGAGTGACCAATAGGCTTTGGCCTTCTCTTGATCTTCTAGACTTGCTTGTTGCAAGAAGCGAACATCTACCCGGTATTCGGTCCAAAGTGACCGAGCGAGTTGGCCTAGTTGTGTACAACCTTTCATATAGGCTTGTACCACCATGGGGTCATGGTAATACAAATCCAGAGAATCTGCCACTGGATAATCATAGGGTGAAGGGGCGGAAAATCTTCTGGACCTAACAATATTGGTATATACGATACCGATCAGTACCAATACAAGTAGAATAGCAATCAGTTTCCTCATGACCAGGAATCCCTTGAGTAATTCGTTAGTGGTAGTGGATAAAAAATAAGCGTAGACGTATTGGCCGCAATGTTCAATAAATCCTTCTTATTAGTCAAAAACATTACACTCCTATCGATGAAATAGGAAGAATGCATGACTATCGATACATCGCGATAAAGAAAAATTGTTTTATTTTATTAAAAATTAGGCTTCCGAGTGGCCGTAGAAAAACCGATTTTCGTCA